>NZ_BAAIHN010000010.1:0-90944 GCF_054784775.1 Lacticaseibacillus boliensis | reverse complement strand
AGAGCGACCAGGAAATTGAGACTTACATTGAACAACTGAATAATCGACCACGCAAGGTCTTAGGCTGGAAGACGCCATCAGAAGTCTTCATGGGTAAAAAGTTGCACTTGAGTTGACAATTCGTCGTAAAAGAAAACACCCACCTGATGGCGAGTGCTAATAATGAAATTCTTCTGGTTCGGATTTTCCATCAAACAGGTCATGATAGGCCTCATCCAACGTCTTCCCGTCTTTTGCAAGCTTCAACCGTGATAGGACATTAACGTATGGTGCATCATCAATCATATACTCAGGATGTAATTCTGGAATCTGCTTAGAATCTTTAGACTTCAAATCCATATTTTTCACTAGGCCTCTAGTTGACGTGCAGCTTCTGCGACAATATTTAAATGTTTATCCCATGTCTCATTTGGAGGTTAACGGCGCGAAGAGACTAGGCAAAGACTGTACGGTTTTGTGCACATGAACATTGTACCATCATGACATACATCGACGCCACAGATGGTGCTTCTGCTAATATTTGCCAAGCATTGATGCTCTCAGAAACCACGACACGCAACACCACACAAGACGGGTAACGGCTAAAAAGCCTGTCATATCAAGGCGTGAGCAACGCACTAGAGGGGGAATATACCCCTTTTCTGTTGGATTATTGCGAAAAGTTCCATGTGGGCCAGGTTGAACCGTTTATCCGTCGCGGTGCGCAGATAGCGCAACCTAGCCCATCGCCAACCAAGACACCCACCAATCCAGCGCAAACAAAAACCGCCCCACATCGGGACGGCCACCGCCTGCCTAGCACAGAATGCCAAGGCATTCCTTTTTTGATTTTTAATGCATTTCTGTGAACGTCTGACTTATCAGAATACTGCTATAACGCTGATTCTAACAACGTTTGACGTTGAATGATTAACGCTCAATGGATCCGAAGAGATTCGAACTCTCGACCTCTGCCATGCGAAGGCAGCGCTCTCCCAGCTGAGCTACGGACCCAAAACACAAGATTAATTGTATCATGTTCGCCTTGGTTGTAAAGGCTTTTTAGCGCCCCGCAACCAAAAAAAAGGCCGCCATCTGGCGACCTCTGGGGTAAGGGTTGGCTGCGCTTTGGGGAAGCGCAGCGATTTCACTTTGGAGGAGTGAAAATGAAAAATTGGGGTTGGGGTGCGAAATAAGCGGGTAACTTATTCCACATACTTATCGTAACAATCAGTTGTGAAGAAATTGTGAACGGATTCTTAAGGATTACTCAAGCGCCGTACTCGCGCCGCCTGAAAACTGAACGTGAGATTAACCGCCAACAACACGATGATCAAGACGCTGAACAACACGTGATAATTCGTCGCGTCGATCAACAAGGCCCCCATCAGCGGCCCCACCGCGCGCCCAGCAGACGCCAGCATCTGCACGACCGCCTGATAGCGTCCCCGCGCATCCGGAGGTGAGAACAGATCCACATACGTCGACACCGCCGGTAGCGCTAAGACTTCACCCACGGTCAACACCGCCATCGCCAGCATGAATTGCCAATAATGTTGCGCTGCCAACAAGATGACGAAGCTGACCGCAAACAACGCAAACCCTGTCGTCAGCCGCGCGCGGATATGGCGGTTAAGCCAATCGTCAAACGCGGTCAACACCGGCTGGAAGCAGACGATCAAGACGGCATTCAGCGTCCACAACAGACTGTAGTTACGGACCGTCAGCGACAACGACAACATGAACGCCGAGATGTTGCTTTGCCATTGCTCATACGCCACCCAGGTCACAAACAACATGACCAATAACCAGATCACATTGGCGCGTTTTGCCGGGCGAGCGGAACCATTGCCGGTTGCCGCCGGGCGCGCCGGCTTGGCGACGTTGAAGTAGCGCCACACCACGATCCAAAATAGGGTAAACAACGCACACGCCAACCCGAAAATATAGGTGATCCCCAACGGCAAAATAAAACCGACGATCAGCGTCCCGATGACCAGACCGAGATTGGCGGTGAAATACAACACGTTGAAAATATACGACGGCTTGCGACTTGTTGCCAGCGTCGCATAGGCGTTCACCCCTGTTGCCACGACACCGTTGCCGAGCCCCAACAAGATCAGCAACAGCGGGTAGGCCGGCCAGCCATGCCAGAAGATAAGGCTGAGCGTCGCCACCACGTTGATGCTGATGCCGATAAGCATCGTTGGGTAAGGCCGCCAGCGGTCAAACAAACGCCCGCCAAAATAATTCCCGATCATCGTCGCCATCGAGTTGATGAATAAAACGATCCCTGATATCGTCAGCGACTCATGCAGATACTCGTGCATGTAAATCGTCGTCAATGGCCAAATAAAGCTGATCCCGGTGTTAGTGATCAGGCTCCCCAAAAACAGCCACCGCAGCTGTAACTGTTGCCGTTGCATGCGACCCCTCCAATTTTTTAACCGCCACGAAAAAGTAACCTCGTGTCGCCTTAGCGATTGCGCTTGATAGCTTAATTTTATCGAAGCGTCACCTTACTTGACACGATAATGGGCAAATTCTCATCACTGATTGGCCTTTGCTCATTGTATAGAAAGTTTATTTTTAACATAATGGCGTCGCAACCGTTTCCCAACGCGCGCTGGTGCGGTAAACTGGAGACATCAGCAACTAATCGAGAGGTGTTTTCCGATGACAGTAGAATCTAGCTTGAATTATCAACAAACTTTTTTTAACGATTTCGGCGCTGCCTGGAACGAGCGATCGACTTATCGCCTGTACCAAGGTATCGACACGACCGCCACGAACCTGCGCCTAGAGCTCAACGAGACGCCAGGTTACATCTTGGCGTATGACAAAGACGCGCAAGAAGAGCTTCGCGTGTTTTTACAAAAGGCCTTCGTTGCCTTCTTGCGCGAACACATCCCCTTCTTCGAGGTGGCCGATGACGGTCGCGTCTTCTTCGGGGACTGGTACCACCGGCGTGAATTCGGGCAACTGAGCGTCTTCACGCGCACCATCGACCAGGTCACCAGCGAAGAGCGCAACATTTTACCGCAACTTGTCGCCTTTGCGGAAGATCCAGATCATTATCTGGACAACCAGCTCGAAGCGTTGCGCAAAGACATTTATCGCCAGGTCAACGACCTGCACAACCAGCTGGAAGCCGCAAGCGTCGAAGAACCGGAACAACCGGCGCGCACGGCCACGACGACCGGCGGCTCATTCCGTGGTTTATTGAAAAACTTCATCGATCCAGATGACGATACCGATGACGCACCAAGCGACCCGACGCCGCGTCCCAGCCGTCGCAAGCCGGTGCCGTCTAACTTGAAGCAACGCTTCGATGCCGCCAAGGCCGATGCCGACGTTGAATTCGACGCCAAAAAACGGACGATGCAAGTCTCAGCTGCGATTACGCGCTATGAATACCAAGCCGTCATCGGAACTTATAGCTCGATCACTCAATTCGAAAACATTCTTACCAACCTGAAGTCCGACTTCATGCGGGCCCTTGAAGCGAAGGAGGACAAACGCAATGCTTAATTATTCAGATCACCGCCTACAAGGCATCGCTACCACCCATTTGTCAGCCAAAGATGCCCGCGTCAAAATCACCGAAAGCTACGCTGAAGCCTTCACTAAACGCCAAAATTCTGCCATCTGGGCGCAAAACGAACAGGCGTTGGGTAGCCTCACACAAAGCTATACCGCCTTATTGGCAGACAAACTTCAAGAAGCCTTAGTCGCCTTGCCGGATCTGCATCCGGCTTTTGCCGAACGGCTATGGTTTTCCCCAGAGATCCGGACGTCTGGTCACAGCCAGATCACGGTTTACTTAGCGACAGATTCCGATAACCTGCCGCTGTTGGTCATCAACTCACCACTGCTCGACAAGGCCACCTTACTGGCACGCAACTTGCCGACCTTGTTACAGGTCACGGCCAAAGACGACAGCCAGGTCCAATTTGATGAGACCCAGCTGGCCGCTTTGTCGACCCTTATCAAGGGGCTGTATGCCGCCGACTACGGCTTCAAGACCGTTGATGAAACCGTGCTGCAGCCGGTTGAAGGCCTGACTTTCAAGACCAAGTATGACAACACCACGACGTTGACAACCAGCGCCCATGTCGATGCCGCCGGCGACCTCAATATCAGCCGCGATCTCGACGGCGCGGCTCCGGTTGAATTCCATGTCCGCGACGACGCCGGCCATGAC
Organism: Lacticaseibacillus boliensis; assembly: GCF_054784775.1. Classification (NCBI taxonomy): domain Bacteria; kingdom Bacillati; phylum Bacillota; class Bacilli; order Lactobacillales; family Lactobacillaceae; genus Lacticaseibacillus; species Lacticaseibacillus boliensis. Next base: position 86,761 of record NZ_BAAIHN010000010.1, on the reverse strand, counting down.
TGGCTAGATCTAGGCACCGACAGCCAAGACGGCGATACCTTTACCTGGGCTTCGACCACAATTCCAGAAGAATTGATCGGCCACGTTTTGACCCTCGAGGTGTCCGTTCACGCCGGTGAAATTGCGCCAGCGCTGGATGAATTGTTCGTCATCGCTTCCAACCACGCCATCTTGATGCGGCAAGGCAAGGTCGCAGGTAGCTACGAACTCGCCTTGCCTAACCACGAAACCTTGACCGTCGTCTCCAACAGCGATGGCGACACGATCACGTTGCATTATCCGGAAGCAGACGTGCAAATCTTGGAATTGAATCATCAATATCCGTTCCTTGGCGAATGGTTGAAAGCCGTCTTGCCGCAAAGGCGCGCCTTCAATTGAATTAATGATGAATTACTAGTATTATGATGAGTAATCCATTAGAAAAAGAGGTTTTGTCCTTATGGCGAATGAATTTCCGCAAGTTTCAACGATCGCAGGCGTCGACTCAGACGGCTCTGCTGGTGCCGAGGCCGATCTCCACAGTTTCTTCATGCGCGGCACGTATGGCACCTTGGTCCTGACTTCTGCCGTTTCTGGCAACTCATACGGGATCCACGACAGTTTTGTCATGCCGGAAGCCTTCATTGACCATCAGTTCGATGACCTCGCCGCTGACTTACATATCCGCGCGGCCAAGACCGGGATGCTGGCAAACTCCAGCGTCATCCGTACCGTCGTCAAGAACCTGAAAAAATATGACTTTGGACCGCTCGTTCTCGATCCGGTGATCTCCACCAAGCATGGCAATATGCTGCTGGAAACGGAGGCTTTTGAAACGCTGAAAGCTGAATTGATCCCGATGGCGTTCATCATCACCCCTAACTTTTATGAAGCCGAGCACCTCACAGGCCTGAAGTTGAACGATGAGGCCGCCATCAAAGAAGCTGCACAACGCATCCACGCCATGGGTGCCAAGAACGTCATGATTAAAGGCCGCCACGACTCCGATGAGCAAACGACCGTCCGCGACTATATCCTGTTGGAAGACGGCAAGTCCTTCTGGTTGGAAGGTAAATACTACCCAACCACCCGCAAAAACGGAACCGGCGACAGCCTGAGTGCTGTCATCACCGCAGAATTGGCGAAAGGGCAAGACATCGAATCCGCGATCCGTATCGCCAAAGTCTTTGTCGACACCGCCATTGCCAACGAGATCCCAGTCGGCCACAAATTCGGCCCGATCAACCACTGGGCCAACCAGCTCACCCAACCAAAATATTGATTTCATCACAAAAACAGCACCGGCTTGACCATCCTGAATTGGATGCGCCAAACCGGTGCTGTTTATTTGCGCTCAGTGCCGGCGCAAAGCCGTTCCAATTTCCATCACGGCCATGACGAGCATCATGGCCCCGGTAACGCGGAACAACAATAACACCGCATGAAACGGATTGAAGACCAAGATCGCCCCGGCAATGATAACCACCACGCCGTAGAGGATCTGTGGAAGCGGACTCACGTTGACAAAGCGCTGATCTGACTTGGCGGTCGTGATCTTGTTGATGCCAAAAAACACGACGACGATCCCCAACAAAGCCGGCAACATGCTGAGCATCGGTTGCAAGAAAGCGGCGACCAGCAAAGCAGCGACAGTCAAGAAAATTCCTCGCGACAGCGCCCAGCCACCGTTGCCTGTGGCGCGACGAGCGCGCAGGCCTTGAATCAAGGCAGGCACGGCACTCGCCAACAAGACGGCGACCAGCACCCACTTAATCACGGTATAAACCGACCCTGGTATCAACAAGAACCATAGGCCGGCGATGACTAGTGCCAACGCACGGATCACCGGAGATTTAAAAAGTGTACTGATTTTTGCAAACATCACAGGCTCCTTAGGCAGATCGTTTTTGAATAGCTTAAGCATAGCGCATCTCGACTTGATCGCCCTCGGTCTTGCGGCGGGTCTTCACCACCGCTCATGGTCCCAGAGTGTCCCGTCGAGTTCCCCTTCGGCTTGATCGAGCCGACGCGTCTGCTCGCGGATAAAATCCTGCAAGGCCAGATAAAAAGCCTTGTCTTCATAGGTTGTCGCCGCTTCTTCGGCTTGTTGCGCCTGTTGAAGTAGCCAGCGGTCATCAGTCATCTTGAGCCTCCTTGAGGGCCTGGCGCAGGTCTGCCAAGCGCGCCTGGCGATCTGCCAGTTCGCTTTGCAGCAAATCTGCCTCGGGCTTTTGGGCCAAGGCGTCGAGCCACCACGCCGCCTGAGCGGCAAAGGTCTGTTCCGGCAAACTGAGGTATTGCTGGTAACGGATCAACAGCCGCTGGCGGTGATTATCCGGCATGCGGACAAACTGTGCCACCACCAAAGGCGCCAGCCAGCGCATCTTCGCGGTATGGGCAAGCGCCATATATGGCGCCAATAACGCATCCAAGCTCACCCCAACAGCGGCGCCTGGATGGTAGTCTCGCTCAGGACGACCCATTGTGACCACCACCCCGAGTTCCTTGTTCGCAAGCGACGTCGCAAAATTCATCGCCCAGACCTTGCTCAGCCAAGCGGTCAATGTCGCCGGCGCGGTATACCACGTCAACGGAAACTGGAAAATAATCCGGTCAGCCGCCTGCAACTGCGCCCGTTCCCCCAACACATCAGGCGCTTCAGGCACAGGATGCCAAGTGGCGTCGGGCACTAGCGCGGCTCCTGCTTTCAAGAATGCTTGGGTGCTCGAGCCTGAGAGCATCGGATGGGCTACCACAATCAACGTTTTCATGCTTCTACCGCCTTCAGTAATTTCTTTTGGACCGTCGGGATCGCCAAGGTCGCCACGTCTGCCACCCATTCACCGGGCAGATAGGTCAAATCAAACGCATCACATTCAGCCGTCAGAATCGTGAGTTGCCACTGCTGATGGGTGAAGGTGTGCTTGACCAGTTTCTTGTGGCCGTCCACCAATTGGACTTGCTGGCCAGATTGGGCCGCAAAAACCGCGGTTGCCCCCGCCGGCGTGTCGTCGTCAAGTTCAGAACGGGCGATCAGCGGAAACATCCAAAGATTGGCCAGCATCCCCGTGCTCGGCCGGCGCACCAAGAGGTAGCCTGCCGGGCTGTGCAGCGCCAAGGCGTAATACGGCACCGCGACCGGCGGCTTTTTCTTGGTCTTGACCGGAAAATCTAATACCCGCCCCGCCGCCAGCGAAGCGTCAAAAGCCGCGACCGGCGAATGGGCGGCATCCGGGTCTTTGGCCCGCATGTAGCTGGCTCCGAGATCCATGATCGCCTGGTTGAAATCTCCGGGACGTTCGGGATCGATCACCTGCCGGATCACTCGGTCAAACACCTTGCGCGTTTGCGGTTGGGCGATGTCATCAGCAATGCAAAACAGCCGCGAAAAGACGCGAAAAGCATTCCCGTCGATGGCAGGCTCGACTTGATTGAACGCGATGCTTGCGATCGCACCTGCCGTGTATGGCCCGATCCCGGCCAGCTGTTGGAGCTCGGCGGCAGTCTGCGGCCACACGCCACCGTAATCTTGCATTAGCTGTTGGGCCGCTTTTTGCAAATTTCTGGCGCGCGAGTAATACCCTAGTCCTTCCCAGGCCTTGAAGACCTGGTCTTGCGGTGCTTCAGCCAAGCTGGCCACATCCGGAAACTGGGCGATGAATCGTTGATAATACGGGATCACCGTCGCCACCTGCGTCTGTTGCAGCATCAGTTCGCTCACCATCACATGATACGGGTCATGATCGGCGCGCCAAGGGAGTTTGCGGCCGTTAGCGTCATACCAAGCTAGTAGCGTTTGTCGAAACGCCTCGATTTTTTCTTCATTCCACATGGCTCTAGTGTATGGTAAAAAAGTGGTAAAATGCAACTACAGTAACAAGATACTGCCGCCTGGGGATTTGCAAGCGATCCCCCACCGACATTGCCGTTTGAAAAGAGGAACGCTCATGCGAATCAATATTTTGCAACACACTCCCAGCGAAGGCCCTGGCGCCATCGCTTCTTGGGCAGAAGCTCACGGTCACACCATGACGGTGTACCATCCTTACCAGTTTGGGATCTTGCCGACTGAGACCGATACCGACTTGCTGGTCTTGCTCGGCGGTCCGATGAGCCCCAACGATGACTTGCCCTGGATCCATGCGGAGCGGCGCTTGATCCAAGCCATGTTAGACGCGGACAAGCCGATGTTCGGCGCTTGTTATGGTGCCCAACAGATCGCCAAGACCTTGGGCTATCCGATCACCAAAGCCGCCGCCAAAGAAGTCGGCTGGGCCCCGATCTATCGCCAAGCAACCACGATCCCAGGCATTCCCGCAACCGTGCTGGCCTTGCATTGGCACGAGGAACAATTTGCCATCTCAGATGAGGCCGAGTGGCTTTTTAGCAGCGACTTGGTGCGCAACCAAGGCTTCGTGATGCGCCACAAGATCGTCGGGTTGCAATGCCACATCGAACCCTTGTCCCAAAACATCCGTACGATGGTGGTCAACGACGGGGCTTACACCCAGGGATCGGCGCTTCACCAATCACCAACTGCCATCCTTAACCACCAAGTTCCCGAGGCAAACCAGCGGGTGATGGCGGCGATTCTGGATTATATCACCGCCCAATAACCCGATCAGACGCCCAAACACCGATGCCGCCCAAAGCTGGGCAACATCGGTGTTTGGGTTTTTCAGTCTGCTCATTATACCAACCGTGGCAATTCAGGAGGATCGAATGCGTAGCCTTGCAAATAACGACCGTGCAAACGTTTGGTCACATACTCAGTATCTCTAGCGCTTTCGAGCTTGGTGAAGACCACCTCAACGTTGGCGGCTTGGCACTTGGTACACCAAGCAACCATCGCCTGCTCCGGGTCCAGATCCGAACCGAAAGCCGCGCGCAGATCCGCCAGTGTCGTCTTAATCCCGTCGATCAGTGATAAAGCCGGCTCGCTCACGTTAGCAGGATGTGCAACTTCGACAGCGACTCGCAGTCCTTGTTGCCGGTATTGTGGTACCGTCTTCGCCAATTTCTCCAGAGCGGGCACCTCGCGCAAGTTGACCCATAACTGCCGGGGTGCCTGTTGCTTCGCAAATTCGACCAGCCGCGTGATTGTTTGCGGCTGCTGGAACTCAGTTGGCGTCAGATATACGGACACGTTGGTCGCCCCGCCTATCTTCGCTTCTTGCATGAAAGGCAACTGAACGCAGAGCGGTTGTGGTGTGGTCACGGTCTCCCACCGCTCGCTTGCCTGCAACCAATGCCCCAAGCACACCTCGTTGGCGACTGTGGCCATGTGCTTATGCGCATCAACGATTCGCTGGGTGAAAAACGTATAGGTTTCATTTGCACGCTCTGGCCGCATGTCGACTACCGCCTGTCCCAACACCGTGATCGTATCGCGTCCCCGCGTCTTAGACTGATACAAATTATCGTCAGCCCGACTGAACAGCACGTTGGCGTCTGCATCAGTGATATTTCGTTCAGCCACGCCGCATGACAGGGTACAGGCAATCGTCGCCTCTTGTGCCGTAAAGCGACTCTTGCGTACCCGTTGCCAACAAGCGCGCGCCAGCGGCAACGCGGCTTGCGCCGTCGCTTGGCGGCAGATGATCGTAAACTCTTCACCGCCTGTGCGATACAGCTTGGCATCAATATCGCTTGCGACCACTGACCGTCGCAAGATCTTGGCAATGCCAACTAAGATGTCATTGCCGGCCAGATGCCCATAATGATCGTTGACGGCTTTAAAGTGATCGATATCAATGGTAATTAACGCCAACGCCTGGTCGTCGTCGCGGGCGTGCAAGAAGTCTACTTGCAAGTCGGTTTGAAACGCTGCATAAGTTCTCACCCCAGTCAGTGCATCAAAGGTCGCCTTTTTGGCGTTGGCTTTGCTCCGCACAGCAGCGCGGTGCAGCGAATGGAGATAAACCCCAGAAACAGCGATGGCAACCGACGAGTAGCTGATGGCGCAAAGCACCATGGGCAAGGTGAAACGTATCCCCGCGGCGTCCTTAGGAATGGTTAACCAAAACATCACCGCAATGCTCCAAATCACCACAATATGGCGCCACACATGATAGCGGATGGCCGCCCGCCAAACCCAGACAATGATGACCCAAAAGCCAAAAAAAACAACCATCATCGAAAAAGCAAGCGAGTGAAAAGCGCCCGCATAATAGGTCACCCCGACACCAAACAACGCCAGTCCCCGCAAGATGAATTCAAACACATTGATGCCTTCATCGAGCATGATAAAGGCCAGCATGAAGACCGCCAATGCATGATATGCCAGTGCCGTCTGTGGCATCGCGACGCCGTTGTGGGTAAAAACCAACATGCTCGCAACGGCGATGATTACCACCGGCATGACCACCCGGCCAACCGTTTTGGCCGGCGACGGCGAAAGCGCTATCAGCTTTGTCCACAACAGGTTATGGAGACCAACAAATCCGGTCGTGAAGCCTAAAATGATGATGACGTGTGTAATTAATGCCAGCACTTGATTCGGCATTCTGACCTCCTGAAAAATGACAATTGAGGATCATTATATCATACTCAACCTTTTGCCTGTCATTCTCAGTGCCAGTGTCACACTTGGATGAAAATAAAAAAATCCCGCCGAGGTCGATAATCGATCCTGACGGGGTTTTCGAATGTTAACTGAGCTGAACTTACTTTTCATTTTCGAGCTTCTCGGCCTCATGGTCGATTGTAGCAAATCCGGACTCAGACTTCTTAACTGGATGCTCGGCACGCTTCTTTTCAGCTTCTTGGATCAATGCCTTGCGTTCTTGCTTACTGAGTTTTGCCATATTTCTCGCCTCTTATTCATTAGAATTAGAGTTGAGGGGGTTGTTGGCTCTCTCTCGACATCTCCGTTATACCACGAATCGTCAACAGATGTAAGAGAAAGCGTCACCAAGTTAGCTCGAGTGCCACCGGCGACGTACAGCCCGCGCAGGTTTTGCCCCGAATTTTTTTTGTCCAAAAATTACTCGCCCAGGTGCACAACTTGAATATGGCTGTCGCCAGCACCAGTCGGGCGCACGCGCAGTTGATCCGGGACCCCGGACTGTAGCGACTCGACGTGGCTGATGATGCCGATCATCCGCGACTGGCCTTCAATCGTCTCCAACGCCTCCAGCGCCGTGTCTAGGCTGGCGCTGTCCAGCGAACCGAAGCCTTCATCGATGAACAACGCATCAATCGTGATGCCGCCTGCGGATTGTTGAATCACTTCGCCTAACGCCAACGCCAGAGCCAAAGCCGCAATGAACGATTCCCCACCACTCAGCGTGTGTACCGAGCGGGTCTCGCCGACTTGATCGTCGTAAACATCGATCTCCAGTCCAGAATCGTTGCGATAGCTGCCAGGATCTTGATGGAGCAACAGCTGATACCGCCCGTCGGACAGGCCTTCCAAGCGCTTGTTGGCGACGACCAGGACTTGTTGCAGATAAGCCCGTAATACATAGCGCTCCAGGCTGAGTTTCTGCGCATTGTTGCCGCTCACGACCGCCGCCAGATTTTGCATGGCGACGCCCTTGGTCAGTGCTTCTTGATTGCGGCTGTATCCCGCCTGCGTCTGCTGATAAAGCCGCGTCGCCTGCTTGTGTTGCTGGCTGATTTCTGCGACCACCTGCTGGGCCGCGGTGGCGGCCTGATCGGCTTGCTGGCGGGCTGCCATCAAGGCCGCCACATCAGGCAACGGCCGGTCGGCGATCTGCTTGTCGGCAGCTTCCAGCAACGCTTTTTGCCGCGCTTCGGTTTCGCGGGCGGATGTCAATCGTTCTTGCAAGCCAGCAATCGCATCGCCATCCGCCAGCCAAGCGTTGAACGTCGCTTCAGGTGTGTGGTGATGGTTGGCCAATGCGTCGGCCAAGCGTTGTTCTTCCGTTGTCAGCTGGGCCGCCAGCGTGTGTGCTTGATTCTGCTGGTCAGTAAGTTGCGTCTGCAGCCGCGTCTGCTGGTCGCGGGCGGTTTGGAGCGTCGCTTGGTTGGCGACGGTCGCCTGATCGTGGTCTGTGATCCGCTTTTGCAGCGCGTCACGTTCGGTGGTGATTTCTTCGACCGTTGGTAAGGCTTCTGGCAACCGGGCACGATCTGCAGTCAATTCTGCACTTGCGGCGGCCAATGCGACCTGTGCGTTTTGGGCCGCGGTGGTGATCTCAGCTTGTTGGGCGAGGAGTTGGCGCTGCTTTTCCTGTAGCCGCTGCGCTTTTGCTTCTAATGCCTGACGCCGCTGTTGTTGCGCAGCCGCTGTTTGACGCAGCTGGGCAAGCTGTTGGGCCTGCGCCGTCAAGGTGGCTTCAGCGTCGGCATGGGCAAAAGTCCCAGCCAAGGCCTGAATCTGTGCTGCCACGTCGGTTACATCTTGTTGCCACTGGGTGGCTTGGGCTTCAAGCTGCGCGGCTTGGGCCTGCACTTTTGCCAGCCGGGATTGCGCAGCCGTGCGCTTGGCATCGGCGGCTTGCAAGGCCTCAGGAGCCACCGCCGCTTGCGCCTGGACCACAGCCGGATGCGGATGGTCCAGGCTGCCACACACCGGACATGGCGCGGCCGGCGACAATTGGGCGACAAGCGCCGCGATCTGGTTGTTCAGCCGCCGATCGTGCAGGTCGGTATAATGTTGCTGGGCATCTTGCGCCGCTTGTTGGCGCGTTGTGATCTGCGTGGCAACGTCTGCTTGTTGTTGCTGGCAACTGCGCAGGCGCGCCTGGGTCTGCTTGAGCTGTTTGGCCAGTCCCGCTAACTTTGCCGCCAAGTTCTCAGCGGCTTGCAGCTCTGGGGTGATGTCTTCTGTGGCCAAGGCTGCCTGGGCGGCCTGATTGGCGACAACTGCCGCTTCACCAGCGGTCACGTCGGTTTGGATCGCTTGGCGTTGGTCTTGCGTTTGTGTCTGCTTGGCCTGAGCTCGCTGGACAGCTGCGGTTGCATCGGCGACGACCTGCAGTTGGGCTTGCCACGAGGTCAGCGTCTGCAGGCGTGACTTGGCCGCAGTAACAGCCGCCTCTTGTTGCGCAAGCTGTGCCTGTTGCCGCTGGGCTGCTTGCAGGGTGGTTTGGGCCTGGGCCAACGCGGTGCTCGTCTGCTGGATTGCCGCCGTCAATTGCGTTTGTTGCTGGCGGCGGCTGGCGATCCGCTCTGAAACCGGCGCCAACTCGTGTGCCCACTGCAAGTCGACCAAGCGCGTGGCCGCGGCCTCTAGCTCGGGCTTGGCCTGAGCCAATTCAGCCAGTTGCCCTTTGGCGGCTTCTGCTTGGGCATACGCCGCTTGCAACATGTCCGCCTCGTGATAGGCTGCGTTGGCGGCACCAAACGCCTTTTTGGCTGCCGTCGCTTGGTTGGTGGCAGACGCGATCGCAGTCTTTTGTGCCGCCACGGCGGTTTGCATCGCCGCCAAGTGCTCTGCCAGCGTCGCCTGTGGGGCTGGCGCGGCGTCGCCATAATCGAATTGGGCGACCAGCGCCGAAAGTTGTGCCTGCTGCTTGGCAATCATCGCCGACTGTTTCTTGGCTGCCGTTTGCAAGGTTGTCTGCCAACGCGCATATAACTCGGTACCAAACAGATGCCGCAACAGCGCGCCTTTGGCATCAGAATTGGCGTCAAGAAACTGCCGGAACTTGCCTTGCGGGAGCAACACCATCTGGCGGAACTGATCCGCGTCCAGCTGCAACAGCGCCTGGACGCGTTCCTTCACCGTCTGCACTTTCGTCAGCTCGGTTTCTTCGGCGCCGTCAACGAAGACCTTCAAGCTGACCTTGGCTGCCACCTTTGTCAGGCCGACGCCGCGCTTTTTGGCGAGCAGCTGTTCCGGTGCGCGGCGGATCACGTAATCGCGGCCGCCGTGGCTGAATTTCAGCACGACTTCTGTGGCCTCATCCGGCGTGGCAAAGCTTGCCCGCATCTCGTTGCCGGTACGCTCCCCGCCGGTGGTCGTGCCATACAAGGCGTAGACCAGCGCGTCAAAAATCGTCGTCTTCCCGCTACCGGTCTTGCCGCTGATCAAAAATAATTGCGTCGTTTCAAACGCGGTAAAATCGACGGTTTCATCGCGATACGGGCCAAAGTTTCGCATCGTTAATTGCTGTAAACGCATGTTTTTCTTCCTTTCAGTCGACGCTGGTGGTTAGCCCTTTTTGCGCATCAGCCAGTGCCGTTTTCGCCCACGCCAGTGCCTGCTCATCGATCTCAGAGCCGGTGGCTGCTACATAAAAGTCTGTCAATAGCGGCAGTGGTCCCAGTTTCAACGCCGTAGTCGCCGGTGTCGGCGCCACCTTCACCCCGCTTTGACGATCGAGGTTGATGACTTGGGGGAAAATCTCGCGCAGAATGGCCATCACGTTGGGGATCACCTCAGTATCCGTGAGCGTGATCGCCGTGTAGGCCTCGCGATCATAACCGGCGTATTGTTTAGGATCGGCCAATTCTTGAAAACTACCGGTGAGGTGTTGGACCTCACGGCGTGGCGCTAGTGGCACAAACTTGCGCGCCATCGTCGCCGTGTCTAAGATATACACCCCTTTTTCCTGGTTCACCTCAGACACCGCATACTTCAGAAGCGACCCGGCGTACTGGATCTTGGCTGCATTTAGGGCGTCGTGATTGTGCAGATGCCCCAGCGCCACATAATCGAACGGACTCAGGTCAGCCACCGCCACCGCATCAAGTCCACCCACATTGACCCGCGTTTCAGATTCGGAATGGTCACTACCGGCTGCAAAAAAGTGGCCCACCAAGATATGGCGCTTGTCTGGCGCAAACAGCGTCTGCATCTTGGCCACGACCGGCACCATCGCCTTGGCGATGTTTGTCAGGCTGTCATCGTGAAAATATTGGCGCGCGGCCACCGGTTCGAAATACGGCAGCAAGAAAAATTGCGTGTCGGCGATCGTCACCGGGGTGAACGCCTGCGTCAATTGGGTGTTGAGATACAGCTCGGTTGCCTGATACCAGTCGCGGCCGGTGTTCAGCCGCACCGCTGAGTCGTGATTACCTGACACTACCAACAGCGGGTAATGCAACTCACGATTCAGCCGGTAAAGCATCTGGTTGACCACCGCCACCGACGCTTCACTCGGTAGCGCGCGGTCATACAAGTCGCCAGCAATAATGATCGCATCGACTTGTTCCGCTTTGGCTGTGGCCACCAACCGTTCAAAAACCGCTTCTTGGTCTTCTTGCAGATCAAAGCCTGCAAGTTTTTTACCGATATGCCAATCGGCTGTATGCAAAATTTTCACCAAAACCGCCTCCATATTGTATAATTGCCGTAGTTTGTGAAAGGAAGTGCGTTATGTCCACGTTTATCTTTGATATCGATGGCACCTTGATCGATTCCGTTCCGGCTTATCTCAAAGGCCTGCAAAAAACTATGCGTCGTCACGGGCGCGAATACGCGTTGGAAGAGTTGACCTTCTCCAATGGCATCCCGTCGACTGAAACCGCGGCTCACCTCGGGTTCACCGGCGACGCCGCCCAGGCGCTGATCGATGAGTGGATCGAAGACTCTAAGCCTTTCTCCGCCGCCGTCGACTGGATCCCCGGCATGCCTGAAACGATGCAGGCACTCCGCCAAAAAGGCCACCGGCTGGGCATCGTTACCTCAAAAGACGCCGCCGAGTTTGATCTAGATAACGCCAAGTATCACTTTACCGACTATGTCGACACCCGGATCGTCGCCCATGACGCCAAGCGCAACAAGCCTTATGCAGATCCCATTTTGCTTGCGCTCGACCGCTTGGACGGCCAGCTTCAAGACGCCGTTTATATCGGTGACACCAAAACCGACTCACTAGCCGCCCAAAACGCCGGCGTCCGCTTTGCTTTGGCCACATGGACCAGCAAGCCTACCGCTGACTTAGAACCGATCGCCTACGCCTTGAAGAAGCCGGAAGACTTACTGACATTATAACCGAAAATTCAAAACGGCCCTCGGCCAACACAAAAAAGCGTCGCAATGGCCAATGGCATTGCGGCGCTTTTGATCGTCGGCCTAGTAGATTCCTTCGACCTGTTTTTGGGCGACTTCGTGTTTCATGAACTCATCATACGTCGTGTCGGCGCGATCAACGATCCCTTTAGGCCCGACTTCGACGATGTGGTTGGCAATCGTTTGGATGAACTGATGGTCATGGCTCGTGAAGACCACGGCGCCTGGAAAATCGATCAGCGCGTCGTTGAGGCTGGTGATGCTTTCCAGATCCAGGTGATTGGTCGGATCATCCAGCAACAAGACGTTGGCCTTCGACAGCATCATCTTAGCCAGATAAGAGCGGACCTTTTCGCCCCCGGACAACACGGTGACTTTCTTCAACGGTTCGTCGCCGCGGAACAACATCTGCCCTAAGAAACCGCGCAAGAAGGTGTTATCCGACTCTTCCTTGCTGGCAAACTGCCGCAACCATTCCAGGATATCGAAGCGCTCATCTGAAAATTCAGGCGTGAGGTCTTTAGGCATGTAGGCCCGCGACGTCGTGACCCCCCAGGTGACCGTCCCGCTGTCGGGTTGCAGGGTACCGGCGACGACCTGCATCAAGTAGCTGGTCGTGACATCGGAACGCGAGATGAAGGCCGTCTTATCGCCGGGACGCAAGATGAAGGAAACCTTATCCAACACCTTCTCGCCTTCGACGGTCAAGGAGACGTTTTCGACCCGCAGCAAGTCGTTGCCTAATTCACGCTCCGGCACGAACTTGATGAACGGATACTTACGTGATGACGGCTTGATGTCATCGAGCGTGATTTTCTCAAGTTGCTTCTTCCGCGACGTCGCCTGCTTGGATTTTGAGGCGTTAGCGGAGAAGCGCGCCACGAATTCTTGTAGCTGTTTGATCTGTTCTTCTTTTTTGGCGTTGGCGTTAGAACGGAGTTGTTGGGCGAGCTTGGAAGATTCCATCCAGAAGTCGTAGTTACCCACGAACATCTCGATCTTGCCAAAATCGACGTCACACATCATCGTGCAAACCGCGTTCAAGAAATGCCGGTCATGGCTGACCACCAAAACGGTATTGGTATAGTCTGCCAAGAAGTCTTCCAGCCACGCGATGGTCTGCGGATCCAAGCCGTTGGTCGGTTCGTCTAACAGCAACAAGTCAGGCTTGCCAAACATCGCTTGGGCCAGCAGCACTTTGACTTTTTCGCCTTCTGGCAGTTCTGCCATCAAGGTCTGGTGTTGCGATTCTGGGATCCCCACCGACTGCAAGAGCTGGCTGGCATCGGATTCCGCGTTCCAGCCGTCCATCTCGGCAAACTCCCCTTCGAGTTCTGCGGCCTTGATCCCGTCTTCTTCGGAGAAGTCTGCCTTGGCATACAGCGCATCTTTTTCGGTCATGACCTGATAGAGACGATCGAACCCTTGAAGGACCGTGTTCATCACGGTTTGGTCATCGAACGCAAAGTGATCCTGCTTCAACGAGCTCATCCGCTCGTTGGGATCCATCGACACACTCCCGGTGGTCGGAGTCAGCTTGCCTTCGAGAATCTTCAAAAAGGTCGATTTGCCGGCGCCGTTTGCGCCGATGATACCGTAGCAGTTGCCTGGAGTGAACTTCAGGTTGACATCTTTATACAAAGTACGATCGGAAAACGTCATCGACACGTTGTTAACTGTAAGCAATCTTTTACCTCGCTATGAATTGATCTGGACACATTGCAGTTAATCTTAGCAGAATTCATCCACCGCGGCAATCTATAGAAGATAAATTTTCATTACAGGCGGTTTACGCCTCTGCAACGTTTTTTTGCGCATTGCGGATGGCTTCGGTAAACTGGAGGCACTGGAGGAATATTCGCATGTTAATTCTAGGTATTGTTCTGATCATCGCCGGGATCTTGGTCGGTGCCACCCGCATGCCCCGCCAACAGCGCGCCCGCAAGCGCCGCCGGAAACTGGCGGCGAGCCTGATCGTATTGGGCGTCGCCTTTGGTGGCGGCCAACAGGTGCAACAACAAGTCACCGGCCCGAGCAACTCAGCCACGAGCAGCAGTGCCAGCCACGTCAACGTCACCGGCAATCCGACCAAAACCGCCAACGCCACGGCCCAGCCGGTCGCCAAGCTGGCGGCCCTCACCTATAACGGCGACCAAGAGATCACCATCAACAATAACGATCCGGCCTTCTCCACCAGCGAGCTGGCGACCACCAACGGCGCGTGGACGCGCTTTTCTGATCTGGACCGCCTCAACCGCGTCGGGGCGGCCGAAGCGATGCTGAACCGCAGCATCATGCCAACAGCCGAGCGAGAACCGTTGACCTGGGACCCGACCGGCTGGCACAACAAAAAAATCAACGGCACCTGGATCTACAACCGCAGCCATCTGATCGGCTACCAGTTATCTGGTGAAAATAACAATCCCAAGAACCTGATGACCGGCACCCGCGAGCTGAACTCGCCGTTGATGCAAGCCCATGAAGACGATATCGCCCATTACCTCAAACAGTCTAACGCGCATTATGTCCGCTATGAAGTCACCCCGGTTTTTCGCGGTAGCGAATTGCTGGCACGCGGTGTGGCCATGCGAGCACAGTCGATCGGTGACAACACCATCCGCTTCAACGTCTATATTTTTAACGTGCAGCCCAGCGTGAGCTTGAACTACGCTGACGGCACCAGCCAGGCGCAGTGAAATCGGACCGAGGGCTGACGCAATCCAGGCAACCAGCGCGTATGCTTAAGCCAATCATGCAAGATGGAGGAGTCATTATGGGGGAAACGCAAAAAAACATCGGCATCGATCCGACGACTGCGGTGAGTTTTTGGCGGCGCAACGAACGCACCGCCCGCTTCACCGCCTTGGGAATCGGGGTGTTGATTGCTAGCGGCGGCGCTGTCGAGGCGACCAGCACGATCAATGACGGCCTTGCCGGCGGGAGCTTCTTGCTACTGGTCGCCATCGGGGTGATGCTGATCCTCACCCCGCGCCTGGGGCAACACCAGCAGCACAAACACCGCCGTGTCCCGATCGCCTCAGATACCCGCGCCTTGGCCAAGCAAGAGCGGCTGGCCTACCAACGCGCTCACACGATCGGGCTGGTCTTTGGCATCGGCATGTGTATCGCTTCACCGGCCGCCGCGGCGATTGCAAACAGTGACATCGGCGGGGCCTTGTTCATGTTTGGTGAGGCGATCGGCGTCTTTTTCATCGTCTACGTCAACCTCGTTGCTGCCGGCTACAAACGGCTCACCCACGATCACGCCAAATTGCGGTGATCGTCAGGGGTGTCAATCAATCCTGTTAGCATTACTCACACCACCGCTTCTCTGCAAAACGCCGACATAACGGCGTTTTTTATTTACAATAAAAATTTTGTTGCTCAAAATAGCGCTTTCATAAATTGGCCTACCTGAAAGCGGGGTTACAATGTTGCCAATGATTTGTGGCGACGGATAAGGATCACTTGTGTCTGCACACCAGCCCACTCAAGCCGACCACATCTTCGTCGATTCCTAGGAGGGATATTTATGAACATTGCCAACACTGCTTTCGTCCTGATCGCCAGCGTCCTCGTCTGGTTTATGACTCCTGGTCTTGCCTTTTTCTATGGCGGCCTGGTTTCCAAGCGTAACGTCGTCAATACAATGTTGTCGGTGTTTTATATCACCGGGATCGCGATCATCTTATGGGTCATTTTTGGTTACGAAATGGCTTTTGGGCCAGACATCGGCGGCGTGATCGGTAAGATCCAAGGCCTGTTTTTAAACGGGATCGATCTCACCGCTTTGCGGCCGGACAAACTTGCCAACAGCACGTTCGTCTTGTTCCAAATGATGTTTGCCATCATCACGCCGGCGCTGTTTATCGGGGCCGTCGTAGGGCGCATGCGTTTCAGCTTCTTGACTTGGTTCATCGTTTTGTGGAGCATCTTTATCTACTATCCGCTGGTCCATCTGGTTTGGAGCCCCAACGGCTTAATGGCCAGCTGGGGGGTCTTGGACTTCGCCGGCGGGACGGTCATCCATATCAACGCCGGGATCACGGCCTTAGTCCTGTCAGGTTTCTTAGGTGCCCGTCGCGCCAAACAAACAGAGCCGTCCAACCGTCCTTGGGTCTTGTTGGGTACCGCGATCTTGTGGATCGGGTGGTATGGCTTCAACGCCGGTTCCGCCTTGGCGGCTAATGGTACTGCGGTCAACGCGGCGCTGACGACTTCTGTGGCGGCCGCGGCCAGCCTGGTCATGTGGATGTTCTTAGATGTCGCCAAGCACGGCAAGCCGACGCTGATTGGGGTTTGTACTGGGGCCTTGTGCGGATTGGTCGGGGTCACTCCGGCTTGTGGCTATGTCACGATCTTCGGCAGTTTCATTATCGGGATCGCCGCAACCGCGATGTCGTATTGGTTCATCGAATACCTCAAACCAAAACTGAAGATTGATGACGCCTTAGACGCCTTCGGTTGTCACGGGGTCTCTGGGATCGTCGGCTCGATCCTCACCGGAGTGTTTGCCACCAAAGCGGCTAACCCGGCGATTGCCGAAAACGGTCTGGCTTATGGCGGCGGCTTCCATCTGTTCGGGATCCAAATTGCCGGTACATTAGTCACCATTATCTTAGTTGGGGCCGTGGCGATCATTATCACCTTGATCTTGCGTCGCTTTATCCCGATGCGTGTCACCGAACACGACGAAGCGATCGGGTTGGATATTTCTGAACACGGCGAAGTTGCAGAAGACAGCGGTGCCGACAGCGATATCTTGCGTTACCCAGACGAATTTCTCGGCCAGATGCGCGGCTTCGATCCGCGCAATCCGAGATAGTTCCATGGCTTTCACCTCTTGGCAATAATTCACCAGACAGAATAATTGCCTTTTGCCCAAATGACTGATTACAATGGTAGTGTTGAAATCACTCGTGTTGACAGGCAAGGAGGCTATGTCATGCAAGCGTTTGGACTCAATCACCCCAACGGCCGCTTCATCGCCATCGATGTTCCTGATCCAGTTCCCCGTCCCGGTCAGTTCACAATCGCACCGGTCGCCATCGGTTTAAACAACCGTGACCGCACCGAGCGGTTCAACGCCCCAGAAGGTCGGTTCACCATCCCCGGGCACGATGTCGTCGGCCGAGTCGTTGACCCTGGTATCACTGCGTTTACCCGCGACCAGCTGGTCATTGCCCACACCAACCAGGCCTACGCAGACCTGGTGGTAGCCACGCCTGACACCGCGATCGCCATGCCCAAGCGGCTGACGGTCGCACAAGGCGCGGCCTTGATTACCCCTGGCATCACCGCCTGGCGGATCGTCCATCGTTTTGCGACGATCGAACGTGGTCAAACGGTGATCGTCAAAGGCGCCAACGGTGGCGTCGGCGCGCTGGTCGTTCAGTTGGCTACCGCCATGGGGGCTGACGTGATCGGGATCGCCAGCGCCCGCCACCAAGAAGCCGTCATTAGAGATGGCGCCTTACGCGCGGTGCCTTACGACAACACAGATCTCTTGGCCGTGCTGGCCAATGCCGGGGATGTCGTGATCAATGTCGCCATGGAAGGTATCGGGTTTGCCGAAGACGTCGCCATGACGCGTCCCGGCGGGCAGCTGGTCACCGTCGCGCACATCGACCGCCTGTCGGGAGACAAACCGATCCAGCTCACCCACGTCCACCCGGTGTCGACGCCTAGTGACGCCGTGGCCTTGGCGGCGTTAGCCCCTGCCGTTGCAGAACAACACCTCCGCTTACAACTGGCAGACCCTTTGCCGCTGACCTTGGAAGGCTTGCAGGCTGGCCATGAACTCCTTGGCAAGCCACATGAAGGTCGAATCGTTTTGGTTAAATCATAAAACTGGTATAATAAGATTAGTAAGAAACGGAGGTGCACCATGGCATTCAAGGATCTACGCCAAACCGCGACTCAGATCAAAACCGACACGCCAAAGCCCACGGTCGAAGGGGCTGTCTACTGCATTGTCTTCGGTGCCACCGCAGTCGCCGGTTTGTTGAGTTTTGGCATCTACAAATTGCTTACCCCAGAACGTGTCATCGCCAAAAAGGCGAAGGCAACGGTCGATAAGCATCGTGAAAGCACCGATTAAATTGATCAAAAAGACGTCTGCCGCCAGCATAAAATGCATGGTGTCAGACGTCTTTTTTGGCGTCAATCACGTCGTTGCGCACCATCGTCACTGCCTGTTGCAACACCGCCTGAGTCGTCATCGGCGCAATTGCGGCCAAGCCATCAGCTTGCATCGCCAAGGCGGTGCTGGTCCCCAATGTATACCAGCGCGTGGCTGCAAATTGGGCCTGCCGTTTTCGGACCAACGGACGCAAGTGGCGCCAGCTGCTCGGACTGCTGACGATGGCGGCATCAATGGTTGTTTGAGCAATGATCGTTGCGGCGTTGCGCGCATCTTGTGGCCGCCAACGGCTGCGATAAGCGATGATTCGAGCAATATTTTCGGGTGCTTGTGGTGACCGATCGCCTGTCAACCACACCGCGCGCCGGCTACCGACCAGTGCGAATGTAGCTGCGCGATTTTCTGCTTTGGCGACTTGGATGTGCGTGAAGCCGGCCTTTTGTAATCGCAGTTTCAATCTCGAGCTTAGGCACACGACCGGATGTTGACGTACATTGGCGACTTGAACCAACGCGTTGGCGCCGGCGTCGCTGGTCACGATCAATAACGGCGCCGTCTGCACGACGCGCTGATCAAACGCCTGTGCAACCAGCGCCGTGAATGGTAGATAAAGCACTGGCGCGACCGGCGTTAACTTGCGCTGCAACGTCGCTGGGACCCGCGCTTGGGCAAGCGTGATCAGCGTCGCCATCACAGACTCGCATAAACATCCGCAAACGCGGCGATCGTGTCGGCCACGTCTGCTTGGGTATGCTTGCCGGAAAAGAAGTTGGTTTCGTATTGCGAAGGCGCCACATAGATGCCATGTTGCAACAAGCCTTTGAAGACCCGTTCGAACACCGCCATGTCACAGCGTTGAACATCGGCAAAATTCTGCGGGTCCCGATCCGCATAAAAAATACTCCACATCGTCCCGACATGGTGAACGAAGGCCTTGACCCCATTGCGATCTGCGGCTTGTTGGATCCCGGCACACAACTGGTCGACCTTAGTTGTCATCTTTTCGTACAATGGCGCGTTCAACTGCTTCAGCGTGCTGATCCCGCCTGCCATCGCCAAAGGATTGCCCGACAAGGTCCCGGCATGATAGACGTTGCCCGCCGGCGTGATATGTTGCATGATTTCCTTGCGCCCACCAAATACACCAACAGGTAGGCCGCCGCCGACGACTTTGCCCAACGTGGTGAGATCTGGCGTGATCCCATACAGCGACTGCGCGCCGTGATAGGCCGCGCGGAAGCCGGTCATCACCTCGTCAAAAATCAACAAGGCACCGTTATCTGCCGTGACCTGCCGCAGCGTCTTTAAGAATGAGGCCTTTGCGGCAATGGTGCCCATGTTCCCGGCGATCGGTTCAACGATCACGCAGGCGATCTCTTGCCCATGCGCGGCAAACAAGGCTTTGACCGCGTCTTCATCATTGTACGGCACTGTCAGTGT
The DNA here is from genome assembly GCF_054784775.1 of Lacticaseibacillus boliensis. NCBI lineage: Bacteria > Bacillati > Bacillota > Bacilli > Lactobacillales > Lactobacillaceae > Lacticaseibacillus > Lacticaseibacillus boliensis. The sequence continues at coordinate 67,274 of NZ_BAAIHN010000010.1, read as the reverse complement.
TTCATATGCCAGTGACTTAGGCACGCCTGGGGCTTCATGAATGGCGAAGGTCGCGACACCGGAACCGGCATCGACCAGTAGCGAATCGGAGTGGCCGTGATAGTTGCCGATGAACTTCACGATCTTGTCGCGCTTCGTGTAGCCCCGCGCCAAACGGATCGCACTCATGGTCGCTTCGGTCCCGGAAGATACCATCCGCAACATTTCTAATGACGGCACGACCTTTTGGATCTGTTCGGCAAGCTGGGTCTCCAACAGCGTCGGCGCCCCGTAACTCGTGCCTTTGCCAAGCGCGTCGCGCAAGGCCGCTTGCACCTGGGGATCCGCATGGCCGAGGATCAGCGGCCCCCACGACAGCACATAATCCAAATAGCGATTGCCATCAATATCGCGGATGTATTGTGCTTGTCCCGACTGGATAAATAACGGCGTCGCGTGCACGTTAGCGAACGCCCGGACCGGGCTGTTAACCCCGCCTGGAAAAATTCCTTTTGCCTGCGTGAAAGCCGCCTGTGATTTGTTGAATTCAACCATCACCATTCCCCCTTATTGATCCGTTGCGCCACGTCTTTGGCAAAATACGTGATGATCAGCTCAGCGCCTGCGCGCTTGATGCCGACAAGCACCTCTTTGACGATCGCCGCTTCATCGATCCACCCGTTGGCTCCGGCCGCCTTGATCATGGCGTATTCGCCGGAGACGTTATAGGCTACCAGCGGCAAGTTGGATTGTTGCCGCACCTCGCGGACAACATCCAAAAACGCCATTGCCGGTTTCACCATCAAAAAGTCGGCGCCTTCGCGCTCGTCAGACGCGGCTTCACGCAAGGCTTCGCGCCGGTTGGCCGGGTCCATCTGATACCCTTTGCGATCGCCAAATTGCGGCGTACCATCGGCCGCGTCGCGAAACGGGCCGTAAAAACTGGACGCAAATTTCACCGAATAGGCCATGATCGGGGTGTCGAGATAACCGGCATCATCTAACCCGGCACGGATCGCCGCCACAAACCCATCCATCGCATTGGAAGGGGCCACGATGTCTGCGCCGGCGCGGACTTGGCTGACGGCGACTTTCGTGTTGTACACCAGCGACTCGTCGTTGAGGATCTGATGATCTTTCACGATCCCACAATGGCCGGTGTCGGTGTATTCACACATGCACGTGTCTGCAATCACGATCAGATCCGGATACGCGGTCTTGATCTTGCGGATCGCCTGTTGCACGATGCCGTTATCTGCCCACGCACTGGTGCCGACCGCGTCTTTGGTCTTGGGGATCCCAAACAAGATGATCGATTGGATCCCGAGCGCAACGATCCGGTCGACCTCTTCTTGTACCGTGTCCAGGCCAAACCGCGAGATCCCTGGCATCGACGTGATCTCGGCCTCGCCGGTGATGGTTTCATCGACGAATACCGGCATGATCAAGTCTTCAATATGTAAGTGGGTCTCGCGCACAATATCCCGTAGCGCTGCTGTTTTCCGTAAACGACGATGTCGATCAAAATTAGTCATTATCATTCTCCTTTTGAATTTGTTCCAGTGCCCCTTGTGCGATGAGCGCTTCGGCCACTTGTAACCCGACGTGGGGATCTTCGCTGTGGACCTGTTCGTGGAAATAATGTCGTCCGTCATGTGTCGCGACTAAGCCGTCAAAGACGTGGCCGTTCCCTTCTCGCCTTGAAAAACCAGCAAACGGAAAGCGGCAGCTGCCACCCAAGCGCTTCAAAAATTCGCGTTCGATCGCAACAGCACGGTGCGTCGGCCGGTCATCAATGGCCGCCAATAAATCAACCGTTTCGTCTTGACGACATTCCACCGCGATCGCACCTTGACCGGGTGCCGGTAGCAAGACCCCGGCCAGACTCAATCGGTGTAATCCTGATAAATCCAGTTGCAGCCGATCCAAGCCCGCATTCACCAAAACGACCGCATCGAGATCCTCAGCGACCAGCTTGTGCAAGCGCGTATCCACATTGCCTCGGATCGGCACGATCTCAAGGTCTGGTCGCAAATGCAACAATTGCCCCTGCCGCCTCGACGCATTCGTCCCGATCCGCGCCCCTTGCGGCAGTTCCTCCCAAGTCGGATACGGCTTGGTCGTGATCAGACAATCATAAGGATCAGCCCGCTTCAGCGTCGCGCCGATCACCAGCCCTGCCGGCAAGCGCGTGGTCACGTCCTTGAGGCTGTGGATCGCAATATCGATAGTGTGCGTCAATAACGCCCGCTCCAGCGCCTTGACGAAGGCACCTTGGCCTCCGATGACTTGCAGGCTGGATGTCTGGTCGCGATCGCCGCGGGTCACGATAGGCACCTTCACAAACGTCTTGGTGGGATACGCCGCTTGCAACGCCGCGATCGCGAGGTCTGTTTGGGCGACCGCCAGCTGACTGGTTCTGGTCCCGACGCTAATAATTTCTGGCAAACGCCTGCACCTCCGTTTCTTCTAATCCAAATAACTGTTTGAATAACGCCAAATCATAGTTGGCCTCCGGTTGTACCGAGGCTTCTTTGATCGTCTGGATCGGTTGTTTCAACAATTGATTCACGATGCTTTTCAGATGCTTGGCGACAATTTTTTGTTGACGGTCGTCTAGTGGCGGCAACTTATTCAACAGGCTGGTGTAGACTTGTTCTTCGACCGCCAGCGCTTCTTGACGCAGCTCACGGATCACGGGAACCACATGGAGTTCCCGCTCCCACCGGCGATAAGCCGCAACGGCCGCCGGGATCTCAGTTTCGATCTGCCGGCACAAAAACCGTCGCCGTTGGGCGTTAGCAGAAACGATCGTTGTCAACGTGTCCATGTCTGCATACGAGACGCCTTCAGGAACGCTGGCGACATTTTGCGGCACCCCTAGGTCGATCACCGTTTGTAGGCTTCCGGCTGCTTGCAAAGCGAGCACCGGCGTCTGGGCTGAAGTCGCCAAAATCACCGCTTCGACTTGCGTGACCGCCGCGTTCAGCTTTTCCCACGGCACCACCGTCACGTTGGGATACTTGGCCGCGACACTTTCCGCCCGCAGCTGGTGGCGATTGGTGACCCAGATCTGGTCAAAGCCCATCGACACGGCATTTTGTAAGACGTGCTGACCAAAATCCCCCATGCCCACAACAAGCAACGTCTTATCCGCTAAAGGCGCCAGTTGTTGCTTGATCTGATGCAAGCCGGCTTGGCCGGCGCTTTGGGCCAACTCGGCGATCCGGTAACGCGTATGCATCCGTTTGGCAAACGCGATCGCCATCGTGCCCAATTGATTCAACAGCGCGCCGGTGGTGCCGCTGGCTTGCGCGGTGAAAAAGGCGGTCTTGAACTGCCCCAACACCTGAGGCTCACCGAGGATCTGCGCGGCCAAGCCGCTGGTCACATGTAGCAAGTAATCGATGGCAGCATCGCCTTCATATACTGTCACCCATTCGTCCAGCTGGGCGATCGTCACGTGCCAATACCGCGCCAAAAACCGGCGGATATAATAGCGCCCGGTGTGCAACTGATCGACCACGGCGTAGACATCGGTCCGGTTGCACGTGGCCAAGATGATGTTTTCAAGCAGACTTTTTTCGTCGTGTAACGCCTGATCGACATTGACCAGCTGATCTTTTGGAACCGTCAGCCTGCCGCGTTCTGCTAACGCCACTTTTTTATAGTTCAAACTCACTGCGATTAGATCCATCTTGTACCTCCTGTTGCAACCACTTCTTGATTTTCCGCGCGCGAGCCGGCGCCTGACCATCAGTGCTGACGGTAATCACGACATCGCGCTCGCGAATCACGGCAACGTTATAAAAATCCGACCGCGCCTTATCGCTGACGTCATTCACCCACTGCCACGCTGCGGCATCTGCACACACCTGGCGATTCACTGCCGAATCGTTCGTACACGCAAGGATCAAGCTTTGCCCGCGCAGGCAATCTGGCGTGTAGCGCTGCTTTTTCCAGCAAACTTGTTGGACATCGATATCGGGATCAAGTGTCGGGCTCACCACCGACACCACGGCGTTAGCGGCCAACAACCCGGCCACTTTGCGGGCAGCGATCCGGCCGCCACCGATCACGACCACAGGCCTATGTTCGAGTTTTAAGTTGACGGGATACACGTGCTCACCTCCCGGATCAAAGTCGCCGGCATCACTTGCTTCACGCGATGAGATCGCTCGGCCGCGACCACGCTTGCTTGATCCAGCGCCAACATCGGCACTTGGGAAAAGTTTCGGCCGATCGCCTGCACGTCGCTGGCCGAAGCCACAATCACCGCATGCGCAACGACCTCAGGCACGCGTCCGAGGCGATAGGTGGCGACCGCCGCCCCGGCATCGTGCAAGCGTTGCTGTAACGCCGTTTGCGCTTCGGGCACCAAGACCGCACCACCGCTGAGCGGCAAGTGCACCCGCAGCCGTTCTGCAAGCTGCACCACCGGGCCGATCACGATCAATGCCGGCGCCTTCAGCTCAGCGGTGGCGGCTGTCGCGGCGATGTGTGCCAGGTCTGCGGTCACGGATCGCTGTTGCCAATGCGTCGCAGATTGGATCACAGCCGCCGGCGTCGTGCTTGCCTTCCCGTTGGCGAGCAGTTGCGCTTGGATCTCTGGCAACGCCGCCATACCCATCAAAAACACCAGCGTGCCGTCGAGCTGAGCTATCACCGGCCAGTCCAGCGGTTTGCCGTCTCGGGTGTGGCCTGTGAAGACGTGAAAACTCGTCGCCAGGCCGCGATGGGTGATCGGGATCCCGTCGGCGGCTAACCCCGCGATCGCGCTGGTGACCCCTGGCACGACTTCAAAATCGATGTGCTGGGCTTGAAGATATAACGCCTCTTCACCGCCGCGGCCAAAGACATAAGGATCTCCGGCTTTGAGTCGCACGACCCGCCGGCCTGCTGTCGCCTGTTGCCCTAGCAACGCATTGATCTGCGTTTGCGAATAAGGCTGGTGTCCCGGACGCTTGCCGACATCGATCAATTCTGCCTGCAACCCCGTCCATAGCCGGGGATCGACCAAGCGGTCATAAACCACGACATCCGCTTCATTCAGGCGTCGTTGCCCTAATACGGTGATCAACTCAGGATCTCCCGGGCCTGCACCGACTAACGATACGAATCCACTCATCTTCATCACTCCTCAACTGCTTTGACCAAAAAAACGCCGTCCTTATGCATCTTTGCATAAGGACGACGTTGATCGTGGTACCACCTTAGTTCACGGTCGCAAAAACGACCGCCTCAAAGCCTCATCATAAGGCCTGGCAATTATCGCTTGCCTGACGTAGGTCTAGCTTACACCGACCTAGTGCTCCGAGCTCATCTTCACCTCTTGTTGCGCGCGTCTTTTCACCAACCAGACGCTCTCTTTGGCGCAACGAGAGACTACTCTTCTCATCAATGCTGAATATTAACTTACAACGATGTGCTGTGTAACGGTTGCTTGCGTTCAGGATACAGCGCCGTGGCAATGTGATTGATCGCCGTGGGCGCTTCCCCAAAGCCGCTTGCGATCAGCTTGACCTTGCCGGGATAAGTGACCGCGTCGCCGATGCCATACACACCAGCCAAAGACGTTTGCATGTTGGCGTCCACCACGAGGTCCCGGCGAGAAAGATCAAAACCGCAATCTTTAACCAAGCGGTTATCCGAGGTGAAACCATAGTTCACGAGCAGATAATCCGCTTCGATATGCGTTTGGGTCTCGCCTTTGACTTGTTGTAACAAGATATCGACACCTTGATCTTGGCGTTGGACATTGGCGATGTTGTATGGCGTTGCCAGTGCCACCGGGGAATCTTTCAAGGCGTTAACGCTCGCTTCAAGGGCCCGAAACTGCTTGCGGCGGTGGATCAACGTCACCGATCGGGCGACCGGCGCCAGCGTCAACGCCCAGTCGATGGCAGCATCGCCACCGCCGGCAATGGCGACTTTTTTGTTGGCGAAGGCTTGGATCGAGGAAACAAAATACAAGACCCGGTTGCCATCTAAGTCATGATCGTAGTCGCAAGGCAACTGCCGCGGGGCAAACGCCCCACTGCCGTTGGCGACCAAAACCGCTTTGGCATGTGTCGTTTGTCTGGAAGTCGTCAGCGTGAAGGTTTGGTCCGGATTTTTCGTTAGTGATAAAACTTCTTCATCACAGTGAACCGTGACGCGATCAGCAACCGTTACGAGTTGCATCTGCAGGTTATCGATCAACTTTTGCCCGCGTACAGGGACAACGCCGGCGACATCGCTGATGACTTTTTCCGGATAAAGGGCAGAAACCTGTCCGCCCAGTGTCGGTAGGCTTTCGACCAGCAGTGTGTCGAGATCGCGTAAGCCCGCGTAAAAGCTGGCAAACATGCCGACGGGCCCGCCACCGATCACGATGAGGTCGTATAGATGCGAATCTGTCATGATAAACAGCTCCTTTGTAAGCCGCTCCTGCATGCTCCGGGTTGGCTGGTGATTGAGAAAAGTAATACCATCGAAACCAACCGCCGTCAATCACAACTGGTCGCCAACCTCGTCCGTGATAGTCAGAAACTATCACCCCCAATTCCTGATTGGGCTTGACTTTTCCCATCGATCCTTGGTAGGCTGACAATAATTTTATAACGCAACGTGTTGAAGAGAAGAGTAGCCGTAGACGACCGATCAGTGAGCCCGACATAGTGGAAACGGGCACGGAAAGAAGCGGTGAAGATGAGCTCAGAGCGTCGGTAGGGGTCGTGTTGGCCGCTACCACGGTTGTCTCCGTTATGAAGACTAGATATCGATCGGTATCGAAAAAGGCGTAGTTTCATTTACGCGAAAATGGGTGGTAACACGCGTCAGCGTCCCTTTGCAGCAATGCAAAGGGACGCTTTTTGTTTCCCTCAAGGTTTATCGAAAGGAAGTGTCCATCAATGAGTATTCAACAAATGCGCTATATCCTCGCGGTTGCAGATAATGGTAGTTTTCACGCGGCGGCGAAGAAACTTTATGTCTCCCAACCCAGCCTCTCGCACAGCATCAAAGAATTAGAACGTGACTTAGGGACGACGTTATTCACGCGGACACGCCAAGGGGCCGCACTCACTGCCGCAGGCGCATTATTTGTTCAGCGCGCCCGTAAGATCCTCGACCAGATCGACGATTTGAACCATTATTTTACGCCTAAGCCTTTTGGCACCGAGTATTTCTCGATCGCAGGGCAACACTATGATTTCATGAGCGATGCCGTGTGCCAGGTCCTGAAGCAGTTTCCCAACTGCCAATACCTGCGCGTCTTTGAAGGAACAACCAGTCAGGTCATCGAAGACCTCAAATTAGCCAAGAGTGAGGTGGGCTTTATCTTCACCAACGTCAACAACGAAGCCTTGATCGCCAGCATGCTCGCAGAAGGCGCGTTGACCGCCACCGACCTCGGGACGTTTTCAACCCATATCTTTATGCGCACTAACCATCCGCTCGCGGCCAAAACCATCCTCACCAAAGCAGATCTGATCCCTTACCCACAGATCCGCTTCACTCAAGACACCGCCTATTCAGAACTCGCTGAAGATCCGCTGGTTGCACCAAGCACCGGCCAAGTGATCGCCACGGCTGATCGGGCAACGATGATTCGCGTGCTGGCGCAAACCGACGCTTACAGTTCTGGTACCGGCATCATCACCGACCCCGAGCAGCAAGGCCTCACGACTCGCCGACTGGATGGCGAACCAGAAAATCACATGCTCCTCCTGCAGCATAACGACCACGAGCTGTCCGAACTGGCTGCTCATGTCATCACAGCCGTTCAGTCACACCTCACAAGATAGAAAATGCTTATCCTTCAAAGCCTTGCGCCAACAGGGTTTGCCAGCTCAAAACGCCCCGCCAACAACCGCCACGATACAAAAGCGCTATTACCCAGCGCTTGTCGAAAATCGCATTAGCGCTTAAGATAGCAACAATCATTGTTCATGAATAACATTTTCATTGGTTATTCCTATCTGCGAAGAAAAGATGAGTACAGACAAGCCTTGAGCGTCACAGAGAGCCGTGCAACTGCTGCAAGTACGGCCCCTCAAGCGTCTGGAAGATGGTCTTTGAGCATTCCGACTGCGAGCATCGTTAGCAATCGGCGGATCCCTGCCGTTACCAGGTCTAGAGGCTCAAGTCGATTGAGTAAATTAAGGTGGTACCACGCTGAGGCGTCCTTTCATGATGAAAGGACGCCTTTTTGCATACGCACAGAAAGGAGGCAACGCTTATTCACTGGTTCAACGACAAACATCATCTGATCACGCTCAGTTTGGTCATCGTCATCTTAGGGGCTTACGGCCTGTTTTATCATCACCAAGCGACCGCCGCCGGTACCCAGGCGACCACGACGATCACCAACGCTTCTTATGACGCCACGCGCGAATTCTATACCGCATACGATGCTGATTTTGCCAAGTATTGGCACAAAACCACGGCCAAAACCGTCACCGTGAACGTCACCAACGGCGGTAGCGGCAGCCAGGCCAACGCTGTTACCTCTGGCGCCCAGGCCGATGTGGTCAGCCTGGCGCTTGCCCAAGACGTCACCAGCATTCAACAAGCCGGGCTGATCAAGCCGGGCTGGCAACAAGAATTCCCGCAAAATTCTTCCCCTTATACATCGATCATCGTTTTTCTCGTTCGCAAGCATAATCCAAACCAGATCACCGATTGGAACGACCTGACCCGCCCAGGCATCGGCATCGTGACCCCGAATCCGAAAACCTCCGGTGCCGCGCGCTGGAACTACCTTGCCGCCTGGGCATACGCGTCCCAACACGACGGCAACGACCGCCATGAGACGTTGGCCTTCATGCGCAAGCTTTACCACAATGTCCAAGTCCTCGACTCCGGTTCCCGCCAAGCCACCTCAACGTTCACGAAGAATCACCAAGGCGACGTGTTGCTCACCTGGGAGAACGAAGCCTTGGCGGTCCTCAAGAAATACCCCGGTCAATACGAGCTAATCACGCCTAGCCTTAGCATCAAGTGCGAGCCTAGCGTCGCCGTGGTCGACGCGGATGCCAAAGCAGCCAACACGACGGCGGTCGCCAAAGCCTACGTCCGCTACCTTTACGCCAAGTCCAGCCAGGTGTTGGCCGCCAAAAACGGTTTTCGCCCAAGTGACCGGCAAGTTTTCAAGCAATACCAAAGCCAATTTGGCAAGACCCGCCTCGTGACCGTCGACAAAGCCTTCGGTGGCTGGGGCAAAGCGCAAAAGACCCATTTTGAAGATGGCGGCACCTTCGATCAGATCTACCAATGACGCTCGCAACTGACAACCTATAGAAAGGAAGGCCAACCTATGAAACAACGCAACCAATTGATCCCAGGATTCACCCTGGCCCTTTGTTGCACGATTGGCTTAACGGTCATGTTGGTCGCCATCCCCTTAGCGTCTCTGGTCGTTCAAAGCATCCAGGCCGGTTGGCACGGCTTCAGCTCACAGGCTCTGGAGCCGCGCGTCTTGGCCAGCTACTGGGTCAGCCTCAAAGGCGCCTTGTTGGCCGCGATCATCAACACCGTGATCGGTTTTCTTCTCGCGTGGGTGCTTGCCATGTACCGCTTCCCTGGGCGCGGCATCATCGAATTGTTGCTCGATCTGCCGTTTGCTTTGCCCACCTCGGTCGCCGGGATCGCCTTGGCCTACTTGTACTCCACCAAAGGCTGGATCGGCCAGCTCTTAGCCCCGATGAAGATCGCCTACACCTTCACCGGCATCGTGATCGCCATGGTGTTTGTCACCTTGCCCTTCGTCGTTCGCTCGGTCCAGCCGGTGTTGGCTCAACTCGATCACAACGTTCAAGAAGCCGCGATTACCTTAGGCGCCAGCCCTTGGCGCACATTCCGCCAGATCATCTTACCCGAAGTGCTTCCCGCATTATGGACCGGCTTTTCGCTCGTCTTTGCTCGAGCGCTTGGCGAATACGGCAGCGTCATCTTCATCGCCGGCAATCAGCCTTACCACACCGAAATCGCCCCGTTGATGATCATGTTCAAACTCGAAGCCCACTCGTATACCGGCGCCACTGTAATCGCCGTGTCGATGCTTGCGTTTGCGCTGTTGTTCAACCTTTTCAGCCATTCGCTCAGCAATCATCTCGAAAGGGGGCGCCGCTCATGTTCAACGCCAAACACATCCGCTACCCTTTGATTGCGTTAGCCTGGATCATTTCACTCGGCCTGATCGGTTTACCGATCGGCTTGATCATCGATCAAGCCTTGAGCGACGGACTCACGCACTATCTCACCGCGCTTGGGGCGCTGATCACGCTGAACGCCTTGAATCTGACCGTTATCGCCACCGTCATCACCGTGATGGTCGATCTGATCTTGGGCATCGCCGCCGCTTGGGTGACGACCTTTTACGATTTTCCCGGCAAAAAAATTCTGAACGCCATCATCGACTTGCCGGTCGCCGTTTCACCGGTCATCGCCGGCTTGATTTTCATCTTGACCTTTTCACGCACCGGTTGGGCGGCACCGTTACTCGCTCATCTCCACTTCCAGATCATTTACGCGCGTCCCGCCATCGTCTTGGCGACGATTTTTGTCACCTTTCCGTTGGTCGCACGCACGATCGCACCGGTCATGGCGGCCCGCGGTCGCGAGGCCGAACAGGCCGCCGCGTTCATGGGAGCGAGCTGGCGCCGCATTTTGCAACAGATCACCTTGCCTGCGATCCGTGTTCCTCTAGCACAAGGCATCGTCCTTGCCGCTTCCCGTGCCCTCGGAGAATTCGGAGCAGTCGCCGTGGTTTCCGGCAGCATCCCCAACCAAACGCTCACTTTACCGCTCTTGATCCAAACGCTCTATGACGAGTTCAAATTTAGCGATGCCTTTGCTGTCGCCACGATCCTCTTGGCCACCACCATCGTCATTCTCGCGCTAGAACACCATTTATTAGAAAGGAGTACCGCCAATGTTCATCCAGATCAATCACATCACCAAAGCCTATAACGGCCGCCCTGTTCTCCAAGACATCAACTTCGGGGTCAGAGAAGGCAAGCTCACCGCATTGCTGGGCCCCAGCGGCAGCGGCAAAACCACACTGCTACGGATACTCGCCGGTCTCGAACAACAAGACAGCGGCAACTTGGCCTTGGCCAACCGCCCGCTCGACCGCGTGCCTGCTTCACAACGCGACATCGGCTTTGTTTTTCAGAACTACGCGCTTTTTGAACATCTGACGGTCGCCCAAAATATCGCCTTCGGGCTACATTCGCAGCACGTCCCAGCAACCGAGATCACCGCGCGCGTCGATGAACTGTTGCAGTTAACGGCCCTCACCGCATTTGCCAGCCATTATCCAAGCCAGCTGTCCGGCGGTCAAAAACAGCGCGTTGCGTTTGCCCGGGCCATCGCACCTCATCCTAAGGTCTTGTTATTAGATGAGCCTTTTGCCGCGCTCGATCAACAGATCCGCCAAGAGCTGCGTTCGTGGCTCCGGCAGCTCGTCCACCGGCTCAACATCACCAGTATCTTCGTCACCCACGATCAAGAAGAAGCGGTGGCTTGCGCCGATGACATCGTCGTCTTGCATGACGGGCGCATCCAACAAGTCGGCACCCCGGCGGCGATCTATCATCACCCACAAAATCAATTCGTGGCACGTTTTATCGGCCACACCAGCTGCTTAACCGATCCCAATTTAGCGGCCTTTCAGCTCCCCCAGGCGCTACACACCGTGTTTATTCGCCCAGAATATGTCCACGTGTTTGCCAAAAACGCGATCAGCCAGATCCCCGGCGTGTTCGAGCCGGCGACTGTTGTCAACACCACCTTCCAAGGCGCCAACATCGCCGTGGAGCTCCGCCTACACGGCCAAGCGCTCACGGCAATCCATGCCACGCTAGACCAGCCGCTGTTGGCCGGCCAGCAGGTGTTCGTCTCGATCGAACGGCTGATCGGCTTCACCGATGCCGGCAGCCAGGTTTTTACCAACCCCGCCTATTCGCAACGACTCGGAGGTGCCGCATGGAACAACAAGTAGTCAACTGTGATCTTCTCATCATCGGCGGCGGTACTGCCGGGTGTTATGCCGCCCTCACCGCCGCCCGCCAAAACCCAGACTGTAAGATCGTGATCGCAGAAAAGGCCGACATCCGCCGCAGTGGCTGTTTGGCCGCAGGGGTGAACGCCTTGAACGCCTATATCACCCCAGGCCACACCCCCGATTATTACGTCGATTATGCCACCAACGACGCCAACGGGATCGTCCGCGAAGACCTCCTGTTGACATTGTCTGAACGGCTGAACGCAGTCACCGCCGACCTCGAAAAAATGGGCCTAGTCATCTTAAAAGACGAAAAGGGCGATTACGTCACTCGCGGGCCGCGCAACATCAAGATCAACGGCGAAAACATCAAGCCCCTCCTAGCCCGGGCGGCCCGCCGCCAGCGGCACGTCCATGTGCTCAATCACCTCAACATCACCGATCTGCTCGTTGCAGACAACCGCGTGCATGGCGCGGTCGGCTTCAGCACCCGCGAGTCCAAGGTCTTTGTTTTCCGCGCCAAAGCCGTCATCATCACGACAGGCGGCGCCAGCGGGCTGTATAAACCTAACAACCCAGGCTTTTCCAAGCATAAGATGTGGTACTCCCCGTTCAACACCGGCGCAGGCTACGCCATGGGCATCCGCCACGGTGCTGAGATGACGACGTTTGAAATGCGCTTCATCGCCTTGCGTTGCAAAGACACGATCGCCCCGATCGGGACCCTAGCCCAAGGCGTCGGCGCCAAACAGGTCAATGCCTTAGGCGAAAATTACGAACAGCGCTACGGCCTGAAAACCTCGGAACGCGTCTGGGGAACCGTCCGTGAACAGCAAGCCGGACGCGGCCCGTGTTACCTGAAGACAGAAGGTATCACCGCCACGCAAGAAAATGATCTTTATCACGCCTACTTGAACATGGCGCCTGGTCAGACGCTGCGGTGGTTAGAAAACGGCGGCCCCGCGGCGCACAACGTCGAGATCGAAGGCACAGAACCTTACATCGTCGGCGGCCACGCCGCGTCAGGCTATTGGGTCGACACCGATCGTCAAACCACGATCCATGGACTTTTTGCCGCAGGCGACGTTGCCGGCGGCGCCCCGCAAAAATATGTCACCGGGGCTTTGGCTGAAGGCGAGATCGCGGCCACCGCGGCCGTCAAACAGCTAGCGGCGCAACAGCCTGTCCCCGGTGTCATCGCCAAAGAAGCAGAAGCCGCCATCGCCCGCGCCCAGCGCGTGTTGGCCCGCCCGGCAACCACCACCACGATCGCCACGATCGAAGCCGCGATGCAACAAGTCATGGACGAAGACGCCGGCGGGATCAGCCAGGCATACGGCTACACGACCGCAAGCCTGGCTCAAGCCGACGACCGCCTAGTTGCTTTGCAAGCCCAGCTCGCCACGGTCGGGGCCAGCGATATGCACGACCTGATGGCGTATTACTCGGTCAAAGACCGGTTGCTGGTCGCGCGTTGTGTCATCGCCCACCTCGCCGCCCGCAAAGAAACCCGCTGGCACGCTTTTGCGGAAAATCGCGATTATCCCGACGTGGATCCGCAACTGACCGGCTATGTCAATTCAGTCTACAAAAATGGTGCGTTCAAGATCATTCATCGCCCACTGGTCCCACGGAGGCAACGTTATGAGCATTCGAATCAATAAAGACAAGTGTGACGGTTGCGGCCGCTGTGCAGAGATCTGCCCCGGCGGCCTGATCAAGATGGTCGGAACTGGGAAAGCTCGCAAGGCCGAGATGGCTTACCCCGATGAGTGTTGGGGTTGCATGTCTTGCGTCAAAGCCTGCCCCCGCCAGGCGATCGAGTTTTATCTCGGCGACGATATCGGCGGCAAGGGGATGACCCTTTCGGCAAAGCTTTCCGCCAATGAAATCGATTGGACGGCTTGCCAAGACGGCTGCCCGGTGCAAAAGATCATCATCGCCCGCAACCAAGCGAATAAGTATTGAAAATCAGGATCGAGGTCAACCCTCAGAAAGGATACTCATGGATCATTTAGACGAACTAGAAGCAGAGAGTATCTTCATCTTACGCGAAGCATACAAAAATTTAGGCAAACTCGGGATGCTATGGTCACTCGGCAAAGATTCCACCGTCTTGCTGTGGCTCGTTCAAAAAGCCTTCTACGGCCACGCCCCATTCCCGTTCATTCACATCGACACCAGTTTTGAGATGCCAGAAGTCATCGCCTATCGCGACAAGATGGCCGCAGATTACAATATCGATCTGATCGCCTACACCAATCAGGAGGCCCTCGACAAAGGCATGAATCCTAAACTCGGACGCCTTTTGTGCTGTGGCGCGCTGAAGACGACCGCCCTCAACCAGGTCAGTGAACAATATGGCTTTGACGGGTTGATCGTGGGCGCGCGTCAAGACGAAGAAGCCTCGCGCTCCAAGGAACGGATCTTCTCAGAACGCGACAAAAACCATAAATGGGATTACACCAATCAGCCGCCTGAACTCTGGGATGAATTCAAGACCGACTTTCCCAAAGGCAACCAGATCCGCGTCCATCCCTTGCTCCATTGGACAGAGCTCGACATCTGGGAATACATCCGCCGCGAAAACATTCCGGTCATCGATTTGTACTTCGCCAAAAATGGCCGGCGCTACCGCAGCTTAGGCTGTGCCCCGTGCACCGGCACCTTCAAGTCCGACGCCAAAAACGTCACCGAGATCATCGAAGAGCTCAAAGTCACAAAGATGAACGAACGCTCAGGCCGCGCGCAAGACCAAGAAGACGCCTATGCGATGCAAAAGCTTCGCCAAGCCGGTTACATGTAAGCTCACAATCAATCTCGAGGAACACGCCAATGAAAGAAAATGCACTCAACATCGTCATGGTCGGCCACGTCGACCACGGCAAATCAACGGTCATCGGCCGCTTATTGTATGATACCCACTCCCTGCCGCAAGGCGCCGTCGATCGCGTCAAAGCGATCGCCAAAGAAACCGGCAAGCCCTTCGAATATGCCTACTTATTGGATGCTTTTGAAGAAGAGCAAAAACAAGGCATCACCATCGACACGACCCGCCTGCAATTTTCGAGCCAACGCCGCGATTACGTGATCATCGACGCCCCAGGCCACAAAGAGTTCTTGAAAAACATGATCTCTGGCGCCTCTAACGCCGAAGCCGCCTTTTTGATCATCGACGCCAAACACGGCGTCGAAGACCAAACCAAGCGCCACGCCTATATCTTGCGGTTGCTAGGAATCAAGAAGCTTTACGTTGTCGTCAACAAGATGGACCTGGTCGACTACGCCCAAGCACGCTATCAAGAAGTCTGCCAGCAGATCACCGCTTTTCTCAAGACCCTCGATGTGCAAGCAGACGGCTTTATTCCGATCTCTGCTTATTATGGTGAAAACCTCGTGAAACCTTCGACCAAGATGCCGTGGTATCAGGGACAAAGCTTCATCGACACCCTTGACGCGGTTCCCGAAGCCGATCAGCCGTTGGACAAGCCGTTACGGTTGCCCATCCAAGACGTCTTTAAGTTTGACGACCGCCGGATCATCGCCGGACGCATCGAAGCCGGATCGATTGCAGTCGGCGACGAGATCACGATCTTCCCAAGCGGCCGCACGACCAAGGTCTTAGACCTAGCGCACTGGCGCAAAGCCGATGCCAAGACCCAAGCCAGCGCCGGCGAATCCGTCGGGTTGATCGTTCAAGACGAGTTTTTCAACCAACGCGGTGAGATCATCACCAAGACAAACGATCTCAAGCGCGAATCCCCACTGGTCGGTTCCAGACTCCAGGTCAACCTCTTTTGGATGGGCGAGACGCCTTTGAAGGTCGGACAGACTTACAAGCTCAAGCTAGCTACCCAAGAGGTGCAAGTGCGCGTCATCGAGATCCCCAAGATCACCGACGCGTCAGACCTTTCGGCACGTGCCACCACAGACGAAGTCCACCTCAACGACGTCGCCGAGGTGGTGCTTCAGGCCAGCAACCCCATCGTTTATGACCTCTTCAGCAAACACCAAGCCACCGGCCGCTTCGTCTTGGTCGACGGCTATGACGTCGCCGGCGGGGGCACGATCACCACGATCGCCAAAGACGTCACCGACGCCAACGGGTTGCAATTCCAGACTCCGACGCAAACTTATCAACTCAACTTGTTTGATACTTATGCCCTGCAACTCGATCATATTGAGACCCACGAATTTGCCGGCACCTTCAAGCCGACAGACGACCTGCCGCTGACCGATCGCGGCTACACGTACCCGCAAGATTTTAACGTCGTCTTACCGACGCTCAACCGCCTGCTCAAGGTGCGCCACGGCCACTTTGTCGGCGATCACGACTTGACCGATCCGATCGATTGGCAATATCCGCTCGTCAATCGGATCGGGGCGCGGCTGAACGTTCACAGCGACCACGAGTTTGCAAACTACTTGGCGGTGCAAGAAGGCCTGAACGACAAAACAAAGACTGACTTTTATGCCCAATGGGTCGATTTTAACGCGTATCATCACATCGTTATTGGCAATTTATAGGAGGAAACCACATGAGTTATCAAGTGACTTGGGCTGACAGTAAGCTCAACGCAAATGAAGTCGCAAAACTCCACGAGGATGGCCTCGACGTTTTCAAAGATCTGCCAGAGCTGGTCACCCATCCTTTTTCAGAAATCGATAAAAGTTACTACATGTATTTCAAATTCGCCGGCTTGACCGTTCAAAAGCCGCAAACAGAAGGCCTGTTCATGATGCGGGTCAAGATCCCCGGCGGCCGGATCAACTTGACCCAAGCCGACCATCTGGCCTGGATCGCTGAAACATACGGCCACGACACCATCGACCTCACGACCCGCCAGGCCGTCCAGTATCACTGGATCCCGTTCGCCAAATTGCCCGAGATCTTTGCCGGCATCAACGCGGTCGGCCTGACCACCCTCGGTGCAGAAGGCGACATCACCCGTAACATCGTCGATAACCCCTTATCCGGGATCGACCCTGACGAACTGTTCGACACCCGCGACACGGTCTTGCAAGTCTACAAGCGGCTTCAAGGCAACCGTGACTATTCTAACCTTCCGCGTAAATTCAAGATCTCGATCAACAGCAACGTCTACAACGCCGGCAACGCAGAGATCAACGACTTGGCCCTCATCCCCGCGGTCAAAACGATCGCAGGCCAAGAGACGCAAGGGTTCAATGTCAAAGTCGGCGGTGGCTTAGGCCTGGTGCCATACCTCGGCGTGAGCCTGAACGCCTTCGTCTTGCCAGAAGAAGTCCCTGATCTGGCAGAATCCGTGATCAAGCTTTACCGCGACAACGGCTTCCGCCGCAGCCGCAGCAAAGCCCGCCTGAAGTTTTTGATTCAAAAATGGGGCATCGAGAAATTCGAAACCGAGTTACGCAACCAACTACCCGCCCTCAAACCCGCCGGCAAGAGTATCGTCAAAGGCTGGTCCAACGGCACGGCGCTTGGCGTCCATTCCCAAAAACAAGCCGGCTTCTCCTATCTCGGCGTCGCCATTCCCGCAGGTCGTCTGAGTACTTCCCAATTCCGGGCGCTGGTCCAGATCGCCAAAGACTACGGGCGTGATGAATTACGCTTCGACCACGGACAAAACCTGATCATTCCTTGGATCCCTACCGATAAGCTCCCTGAGATCGAAGCCTTGCCGATCTTCCAGACCTTCAACCTCAACCCGCATACGCTATTAGATTATGGCACCACCTGCACAGGCGCTGAGTATTGCAACCTCGCCAACGCACACACCAAAGAGCTCTTCAAGCCCCTGCTCGATAACCTCGATGCCCGCTTTACGTTCAGCCATCCGCTCAGCATCACCTTGACTGGTTGCGGCAACGGTTGCGCGCACCGCAGCATCGCAGACATTGGGATCGAAGGCGCCAAGGCGAAAACGCCAAGCGGCGAACACGTCGAAGGCTACAAACTATCTGTCGGTGGCAGCCTCTTAGACGGCGGCCACTTCAACACCGCCTTGCGCGGGAAAGTTTCCGCTGACCAGCTGGCAGACGCGGTCGCGGCGATCTTGGCTGACTATCGTGATCACCAAGCCGCTGGCGAAACGTTTTACGCCTATTATCAACGCGTCGGCGCCGATCATTTTCAAACTTGCTTTGACCAATATCAAGACACGCTTTCGGAGGTACTCAAATGAAAATCAAAATCGCCTATACCAGCCTGACCGGTAACACCCAAGAAGGCGTCGACGTGCTCACCGACGCCTTAGAAGCCTTGGACGCCACCGTCACCACCTTTGACGCAGAAGACGGCATCGACATCGACGACTTCTTCCAAGACGCAGACGCCTATGTCTTGGCCAGCTACACCGACGGCGACGGTGAGCTGCCCGATGGGATCCTCGATTTTTATGACGATCTCGAAGATTATGATCTCGCCACAAAGCGCGTCGCCGTCATCGGCTCAGGGGATGAAGGGTACGATGATTTCTGCGCGGCCGTCGATATCTTGGTGGAACGGGTGCAAGACGACGGTGGCACGATCGTGGGCACGCCGATCAAATATATCCTGGCCCCAGACGACGACGCAGAAGCTGAGATCGTTGAACTTGCCAACGTGCTAACCAAACAGGCCAGCCTATGACCCAGGCCTTACTTTTTGTCTTACATGGTCGCCGCGATCACATCCCCGCCAGCAACATCGCCTTGTTACACGAGCTGGCAACCCGTTATCGTCTGCCTTATGCGATCAGCTTTTTAGAAGGCGATCAACAAACCCTTGAAGATGGCGCGACCGCGTTGATCTCCCAAGCAGACAAGCTCATCGTGGTGCCGGTCTTATTGTTTGCGGCCACCCATGTGCTGTGGGACATCCCACGCCGGCTGACCGCCTGCGTCGCCAACGCTGTCTCGACCACCATCCTCGACCCGCTGGGCACGACCGCCGCCGTCACCGCTTATCTTAGCGACCAATTCGTTCAGGCCCAATCACATTACGCCAACCGCACGCCTTTGATCGTCACACACGGCACGCCACACTTTGACGAACCGCTCACCCAACTCGCCAGTTTGGCGATGCGCGTTGGCGTCACCATTGGCAAACCCGTCCGTTACGCCAGCCTGATCGGACCACGTCCCATCGCTTCGGTGCTGACGCCAGGGACCCCGCCACTGTTGGTGTTGCCGTTATTTCTCACCAACGGCCGCCTCGTTAATCGGGTCAAGACCCAAGTGCGCGCCTGCCAGCCAGACAGCGTGTTCTTGCCGCCACTTGAAGACGAACCCGTGATCGCCCAAGCAATCACGCAGCGTCTCACGCGCGTCGGGATCAAACCGCAAGCTCGATAAAAAAAGCCATCTGACAGCGCTACACGAGCGTGTCAGGTGGCGTTTTGGGTTATGCCTGTTGCAAACGGTGCTTTCGTCTGAAATAAAGAAACGTCATCAAGGCCAAGTAGATGACCCCGATGCCCAGGCTGATCCGGGTTTCCGGATTCAGTATCATAAACACGAGCGTCAAGGCCAAAAAGGCTAGCGTCGCGTAATTGGTGTATGGTGCCCCTGGCATCTTGAACGGATGGTCTACCATTTGGTCGGCGTGGATCTTGCGGAAGCGGGTCTCGGAAATCAAGATCACGACCCACGGCACCATCCCAGGCAACACAGAACTGGAGTAAACCATGACGAACAAGTTGCCGGCTTGAGGCGCGATAATCGGCAACAGCGCGTTGAGGACCACGCCAAGCCCGATCCCTAAGCCGATCAACAAGACAGGGTATAGCGGAACGCCATGCCGGTTAAGTAATTTGAATTTTTTCGGTAGCTGATGCTCATCGGCCAGCGTGTAAAGCATCCGGCTGGCCGAGTAGATCCCGGAATTGGCGCCAGACAACGCAGCGGTAATGACGACAAAGTTGATCAGCGCGGCGGCGAAGGTGATCCCGATTTTGGAGAAGGTCTGCACAAACGGACTGCCGATAGCAGACAACTGGTTCCATGGATAGATCGCAACGATCACAAAGATGGCGCCAACGTAAAAGATCAAGATCCGGCCGACGGTATCTTTGACCGCCTTGACGATGGTTGGCCGCGGGTTCTCGGCTTCACCGGCAGTGATGCCCAGCAGTTCGACCCCTTGATACGAGCCCAAGACAATGGCTAACGCGAAGAAGAAGCCTTTGACCCCACCGGTGAAGAATCCCCCGTGAGTCCAGAGGTTGCTGATCCCCACCGGATGACCGCCGTTACCAAACCCGAACAAGATGACCCCGAGGCCTGCGATGATCATCAAGACGATCGTAACCACCTTGATCAGCGCAAACCAAAACTCCATTTCACCAAACATCCGCACCGAGATCAAGTTGGCACAAACCAAGGTGGTGATCGCGATCAATCCGGGCAACCAGCCCGGCAAATGCGGCCACCAGAACTGAAAATATTCCCCGATCGCAATCATTTCTGACATGCCCACGACCACGAATTGAAAGACATTGCTCCAGGCGGTGAGGTAACCGAACACCGGATCCATGTATTCCGTTGCAAATTTGGCAAAAGAACCTGTCGCCGGATCGACATAAAGCATCTCCCCTAACGCACGCATAATCAGATATAAGAACAGCCCTGCAATGGCATAAGCCAACAGCACAGACGGTCCTGTCCACTTGATCGTTGAAGTGGCCCCCATGAACAAGCCGACCCCGATCGTGCCACCCAAGGCGATCATTTGCATGTGACGAGCTGATAATTTACGCTGCATGATCAATACTCTCTTTCATCATAAATCATAGACAAGTGTCACCATTCATGACACGACGTGAGATATTTTACGCGTTTTTTTTACAAATGGCAAACACGTGTCACGTTTTGTGCACAACCTAATCCGAACAAACGGGTGGTGGCGTTTCCACAACTTAGCGGGTATGCTAGAGACAGAACCTATTTAAAGAAGGAAGTGTTCCACATGACAACCATTTTAGGCACCCGCTTACCCTTGATCCAAGGCGCGCTGGCACAGATCTCGACGCCGCCGCTCGTCGCTGCTGTCAGCAACGCCGGTGGCCTCGGCGTGTTGACCACCACGAACATGACCGCAGACGACCTCGCAGACGCGATCGCGGCGGTCCGCGCTAAAACCACCGCTCCTTTTGGCGTGAACTTAATGCTCCAACAAGACAACATCCCCGCGCTTCTCGACTACTTGTTTGGCCATCCCGTCCCTGTCGTCACGACTTCTGCAGGCTCACCCAAGCGCTTTGCGGCGCAACTGCAGGCCGTTGGCACCAAGGTCGTGGCCGTGATCCCTAACGTCAAGGTCGCCGCCAAAATGGCAACGCTGGGCGTCGACGCGCTGGTGGCAGAAGGCATGGAATCCGGCGGCCACATCGGCACCGAAACCACGATGACGCTGGTTCAAGCTGTGACCGCCGCCGTGGATCTGCCTGTTTTTGCCGCCGGTGGCATCGCTGATGCCAAAGGGGTCGCCGCCGCTACCGCCTTAGGGGCAGTCGGCGTTCAGGTCGGCACCGCCTTTTTGGTCGCAGAAGAGACTCCGATCGCGCCTGCGTACAAACAGGCCGTGATTGCGGCAACAGATACCAGCACCGTCGTCACCGGCCACGCGCTGGGCGACGCCGTGCGCTGCTTGGCTAATCCGTTGACCGATGCCTACTTCACCGCGGAAACAGCGGGCGTTGATCCTACGACACTGCATCAGTTGCTCGACGGCAGTTTGTCCCGCGCAATCGCCGGCGATGTCGATCACGGCACCTTGATGGCAGGCGCGATCGCCAGTCAGCTGACTAAGATCGAACCCGTCGCCGCCATCGTCGACCGACTGTATCCGCGCTGATATCTGTTATAATTAAATCAAAAAGGTGGTGGCACGATGGCCGATAAGCCGTATCGCAAACTGTATCGTTCCCGAGACAACGCTTGGTTAGGCGGGGTTTGCGGTGGTATCGGGGAGTATTTCAACATCGACCCTTTGATCATCCGTTTGCTCTTCATACTTTTTGCCAGTGGTGGCGGACTCTACTTCATCTTGTGGCTGATCATCCCCAAAGCACCGCTTGAAGATGAACCGTCAGGCGATCGTCGAAACGACGATGATTGGTCAGACTTTTAATTTTCCAACTCAAGAGGCACCACGTCATTCGAAGTCAGAATGCGTGGTGCCTCTTGAGTTGGACCAGATTCTTGATCAACGTCGCATGATGGTATCCGGACGCACCAAAGTCACGGTGCGGCGTCTGCATCGTGGCTGGTATTGATGGATAACTCAAATAAGCTGTTTTGCGTTCAAATTTTTGCTAGGTGCGTTTCGTCTCAACTCTTGAAACCATTGGCTCAAGGGGTGTAATCGATCGCAACAATTAGCCTTGCCATTTATCTGCACCCCCTTGCTCGGTCTAAGACTGCTTGCTTGGCACGTATGGCACAATTAATTTTGCCAGCGCCTCGATGTTGCGCGTCTGGATGTAAACCCGGCCACGCCCGGAAAAGCGGTTGACCAACCCTTCCCCGGTGGTAAACCCGAAGACCCCACTGGCCGCTTCAATATGATAAGTCAGCGTGTCTGCCCAGGCCACGACATGACTGTTATCGACCACATAATCATGGCTGCCATCCAGATCGACGGCGACCATGTCGCCATACGCGCTGACAAGCATCGTCCCACTACCGCTGGTTTGCATGATGAAAAAGCCGCCGGTGCCACCAAACAAGGCGCCGCCCACGTGCTGCGCGATCATCTGATAACCAGTCGTACTGTCGCCTGCCAAAAACGCGCCTGTGTTCAGGCACCACTGGTGTTGCGCATCGAGCGTCAGCGCCCGGATCGCGCCTGGGTTGGCCGGCGCGATGCCGAGTTCACCACCGGCATTGGTACCGGTCGCGGTGGTGATGAAAAAGCTCTCGCCACTGGTCATCGACCGCCCGACGGCACTCAACAGGCCGCCCAAGCCTTTTTTGCCATTACTGTTCATCTTACCGGCCAGCTCCACATTCCCGTTATGATAGATCATGGCCCCAGACTCGATCTGTACTGATTCCCCACGATCAAGCGTCAAGACGATCATTGGAAACGTGTCACTTCCTTGCGTCGTATACCGCATCATTCTTCCTCCTTGAGATCTGCACCCTTAAATACTGTAAGAATACGCTGTCACAAGCGCCGACACAACTTACAAAATCGTCATCTCAAACCCTGACTTAACAGTCGCAACCGCTTACGGTACAATGAAGGAAGACTCACAATAAGGAAGTAGGTGATTTGGTGTTCCCCACGATCCAACTTGCAGACACCACCGTACCAATCTTAGGAATGGGCACTTGGCGTCTCGGCGAAGGTGACGAAGCGCTCAGTGACCAAGAAATCGCGACCCTGCGCTACGGTCTCGATCACGGGTTGACCGTCATCGACACCGCCGAGATGTATGGTGAAGGCCGCTCAGAAACGCTTGTCGGTAAAGCCATTGCGCCGTATGACCGCCACCAAATCTTTCTGATCTCTAAATTCTACCCGTGGCACGCCACCGCGCGGCAGATGCGCAAGTCCTTAGAGCAGACGTTAGCTCGTCTTGGCACGGATTATCTGGATCTCTACCTCTACCATTGGCGCGGCAACACCCCGCTTGACGAAACGATTGCCGGGCTCGAGGCCTTGCGCCAAGCCGGTTTGATTCGGGCCTTCGGGGTGTCTAATTTCGATGTGCAAGACCTCCAAGCCGCCCAGTCGGTACCTGGTGGTCCGGCGATCTGTGCCAACGAGGTGTTATACAACCTTCAGGCCCGTGGCATCGAATACGACCTGATCCCTTATCAGCAACAACACGACCAGACGTTGATCGGCTATTCACCGTTCAATTCTGGACAAGGCGATACCATCCGGCTACCGCGACCGTTACTCCACCTCGCACGCGTCAAAAACATTTCCAGCCATCAACTCATGTTGGCATGGACGCTGCGTCACCACGATCTTTTATCGATTCCAAAAGCCAGCTCGATCGCGCACATGCAAGCCAATCTCGGTGCCTTAGCAGTCACATTCACCCAAGACGAGCTCGCGTTGATCGATGATGCTTTTCCTAGTCCGACTCATAAACAACCCTTGACCATGATCTAACTCTGGAGGTTTTAAAATGAATATTTTTGTTATCGGTGCTCACGGCCAAGTTGGTCAGCACGTTGTTGATACATTGCTTGATAACGACTATCACGTTATCGCCGGTTACCGCGATCCGGACAACCAAGCGCCAGAACAAACCAACGCGCAACTGCGCGCTGTAAAGTGCGACCTGACCGGCAGCATTGCCAGCCTGGCCGCGGCAATGCGCGGGTGTGACGCGGTGATTTTTGCCGCCGGTTCTCGCGGCAAGGCGCTCCTGGCAGTCGATCTTGATGGTGCCGTCAAAGCCATGGAAGCCGCCCAGATTGCCGGCATTCCCCGTTTCATTCAACTCAGTACCTTAAACGCCGGCGACCGCGCCAAGTGGCCAGCCAGCCTGAACGATTATTACATTGCGAAGTATTATGCCGACGAATGGCTTCAACATCACACCACCTTGGATTATGTCATCGTCCAACCGACCACGCTGACCAACGACGCACCGACTGGGGCCATCAAGTTTGATCCCAGTTGGGACGACAAGATCACGCGCCAAGACGTCGCCACGGTCTTAGTTGAAGCAATCGAATCCGATCAACACCGCACGACCATCAAGATCGCCAACGGGAATTTACCGATCGCTCAGGCGCTTTAACCACTTAACCGCATCAATGTACGTTCCACCGATCAGCACGGCCATCGAGCAATTTGACGGCCGTGCTGATTCTTTTGTTCTGCGTCAGCGATGGCTGACGACGCGGCTTTGCCGCTTGTTCCGCCGTTTTTTGAAGCGGCCTATGCTTGACAGGATAAATTAAAGCTGATAAGTTATTAACGAAATCATCCACGGAAAAGAGTGAAGCCCTTGAAGTAAGTCCATTGACGAATTTGTACCTGACCCGCACGCGCAGTGGCGACGTCTGGACATTTTGTGTTCAATGGACGAACTTCCTTAGGCTGGCTTCACGCCTAAGGTCTAGCGACAGCTAGGCCTTTTTGCGTGCCCTGCCTCCTTGCGTTTTGCGGATCCCGCTTTCAATCAGGAGGTCGCACTATGTCGACAATTACCATCAAACATCTGAACTTTGCTTACGACGGGCAAGCCCCGTTATTCACCGATACCAACTTTTATCTCGACACCAGCTGGCACTTAGGACTGGTCGGGCGCAACGGACGCGGGAAAACGACGCTACTGCGGCTCCTGCAAGGCCAGCTCGAGCACGCCGGCGATCTCCACGTGCCGGTTGCGTTGACCTACTTCCCCCAGCCGATCGCAGATCCCAGCCAGCTGACGCTGTACGCCTTGCAAGAAGCCAACGACTTCGAACAATGGCAACTTGAGCGCGAGTTGAACCTGATGGGCATGTCGCCCGACCTGCTTTGGCGGCCTTATGTCGATCTGTCAGGCGGCGAGCAGACGAAGCTTCGCTTGGCGTTGCTGTTCACTGACACCGACCGCTTTGCTTTGATCGACGAGCCGACCAACCATCTTGATACCGCCTCGCGCCAGCTGGTCGCTGATTACCTGAAGCGCAAGTCTGGCTTCATCGTCATCAGCCACGACCGGCATTTTCTCGATCAAGTCACCGACCACACGCTGGCCATTGACCGCCAACAGATCACGCTATACCAAGGCAATTACAGCACCTATGCCGACGCCAAGGCAAACCAAGACGCCGCCGAGCGCGCAGAAGACCAGAAGTTGCGCCGCGATATCCACCGCCTCGAACAAACCGCGGCGGAAAAAGCGCGCTGGTCGGCCTCCCGGGAAAAAGACAAATACGGCGACCGCCACGTCAAAGGCTCCGGCGCCGTTTACGACACCGGCTTCATTGGGGCGCGGGCCGCGCGCGTCATGCAAAAACGCAAGAATCTCGAGCGACGCATGGACCATGAGCTCGAAACCAAAGCCGGTTTGCTCAAAAACATCGAAGACGTGGCGCCGTTGACCATCAACACCTTGCCCGACCACCATGCAGTCTACATCCACGCCGACCAATTTCAGCTTGGCCACGACGGCACCACGCTGTTCGCACCCGTCAGCTTTGATGTGCGCCCCGGCGAACGCGTCGCCTTGGTCGGCCCCAACGGGATTGGCAAGTCATCGCTGCTTCACGTACTGGCCGGCCAATTTACCGGCGATACAACCGGCACCTTGTTGCATCCCCAACTCACGCTCAGCTGGGTCCGTCAACAATATCACAATCGTGGTACGCTGGCGGCCTTCGCTCAGGCGCAACACCTCGATTATCAGGCCTTGTTGAACAACCTGAAGAAACTAGGCCTCGAGCGGGCGAGCTTCACCACCCCGATCGAGTCGATGTCGATGGGGCAACAGAAAAAAGTCGAGCTGGCGGCGTCTCTGGTCACCCCGGCCAACCTTTTCGTCTGGGATGAGCCCTTGAATTATCTCGATTTATACAACCAAGACCAGTTGGCGGACAGCATTCTCGCCTCCCAGCCGACGATCCTTTTTGTCGAACACGACACCGACTTCATCGAACGTGTCGCCACCAAAGTCATCACCCTTGGCGTATAATCGAGGCAATCTAGGAAAGAAGGCATCTACATGGAATCTCTTTATCATACTTTTGCTGTTAACGCGACCGGGCTGCCTGGCACCAGCTACATCCAAGCGCGCGAAGGCTTACAACTAGGCGTCTCCAGTCCGCTCACAGAACAGCCAGGCACCAACCCGGAACAACTGGTTGGCTTGGCGCTGGCGACCTGCCTCAACGCCACGCTGCACACCATCGAAGCGCGACAACACGAACCTGTCGACGCGACGGTTCGCGTCCGCGTGGATATGGGGCGCGATGTGGCAGGCTACCAGTTTACCCTCAACGCTGAAGCCCAATTGCCAGAACATTCCCAACAAGCCGCGCAGGCAATCCTTGACCAGGCACAGCGGGAATGCCCGATGGCAAAACTACTTCACGATAGTGCCAACGTTACCATCACACTAGTCACTGAATTTAGTGACTAATCGCGCACAACGTGGTACTCTGAAAGCGACTACAAAATAACTGTTCAGCCGGTGGGGGGCCGCAGAACAACGGAGGAATTCCGATGGCATCGCTATATCACACTTTTGTTCAAAACCATAACGGATTGACCGGTACCAGCTTCGTCGAAGGTGACGAAGGGCTAGCCTTGGGTGTCTCCAGTTCGCTCATCAAGGCCCCTGGCACCAATCCGGAGCAGTTCATCGGCTTTGCTTTGGCGACGTGCTTCAACGCCACCATTCGTATCGTTCAACATCGTCAGTCGCAACCGGAAAACTCACAGCTGCGCGTCCGCGTCGATATCGAACACGACACGATCGGTTACCAGTTTATCGTCACCGCGCAGATCCGCATGCCGGGTTATGACGAGTCGGCTGCCCAAGCCATCATCGCCCAAGCGCTTGATGAGTGCCCGGTGGCAAAGTTGTTGAAGGATAACCAAAACGTTCACTTCCAACTGGTCGACGACTTCAGCGACGACCCTCTCCTTGGGGAATAGTTTCGAAAGAAGGTGGCGCCGTGGCGTCTCATGATAAATCTACTTGGCGCTGGCTCCTTTTGCTGATTGTCGTTTTCATCGGTGTGTTTCTTTCGACGCGCTATTTTGTCGCTAACGATATCGTCTCTGGCAACTCGATGCAACCGACACTCCAATCGGGTCAACGGTTGCTGTCGCTTAAGCACAAACGCCCACATCGGTTCGACATCATCGTCTTAGATGCACCTGATCATGCCAGCGGGCTCTACATCAAGCGTGTCATCGGCATGCCTGGAGACACCGTTGCGGTCAAAGATGATCATCTCTATATCAATGGCAAGCCATATGCCGAACCTTATTTGCAAACCGCATTTGCCAAGCGCGAGTTAGCACAGTATGCCAAGACCTACCACCTCAAGCATTTCACCGCAAATTTTGACCTTCAACACCTGAAGTCGACCCAGGCCAAGCGAGTCCCCGCCCACAGCTACTTCGTGATGGGTGACAACCGGCTGATTTCCAACGACGGGCGAGCGTTTGGATTTATCACCCAATCTCAAGTCGAATCGGTCATTGTTTGGCGTTATTGGCCGCTGGGGACAGTTAAAGTCTTATGACTAGACGCAAAAACCCAGACCAGAACCTATATCCTTAGGTTTTGGTCTGGGTTTTCTTGTGCGGTTTGGGTTATTCGTCGAGTTACGCAAAGCAACGCGATCGGGTATATGTCATCTCGGTCACGCGCCGGCGTTGCCGTCACGCACCCAAGCTGTCTTATTCCCATCGCTAAAACCGCTTTGCTTCGCTCTGGGTTATTCGTCGAGCTACGTGGCGCAACGGCGGGCTGTCTAAGCTGTCCCGGTCACGCGCGGCACTGCCGCATGCACCCAGGCCATCTTAGACTCCCGCCTAATATCGCTTTGCTTCGCTCTGGGTTATTCCGTAGCCTTGAGCGCAGAGACCATGTCGACGTGTTGGAGGCGTTTGTGGGTGACCAGCATCACGATGCCGGTGAAACAGGCCATCAAGACTGTGGCGGCGATGTAGCCCGGCCAGTGGATGACAAGCGGAAACATTACTTGTGCCGTTGTGGCTTGACGCAAAATGTACCAGGTCAAGGCGTTACCGACGAAGAAGCCAAAGATGATGCCGACAATGGTCAAGACGATATTTTCTCGCGAGATGTACATGGTCACTTCCCGATCGTAGAAACCAAGCACCTTAACCGTCGATAGCTCCCGAATCCGTTCGGAAACATTGATATTGGTCAGATTGTACATCACGACAAAAGACAAGAGTCCCGACATCACGATGAAGATCACGACCACCGGTGTCAGCGTTCCTGACATCTGATCGATGCTGTTCTTTTGATCTGCCACATAGCTCGTCCCAAGCACCGCCTTAGATGCCAACAGCTTGTGGGCTAAGGCGTTGCGCTGTTTATCAGATTGCGGCGCCAATCGCACCAACAGCGCGTTGCTGACAGCCGCCTTGCTCCAAGCTTCGCGGTATGCGCCGGCGCTCATGTAGAGATAATCCCCGATGTAGTTCTTGGCGATGGCGGCGATTTTCACCTGTGCGACTTTGCCGCCGGTCAGATGCACGCGCACGCGCTGTCCGGCAGACACGCCGAGCAACGTCGCCGTTTTTTGACTGATGACCGCACCTTTGGCCGGCAAGGTGAGCTTGTTGCCTTTGGTGCTGGTCAGATGGATATAGCGAGAAAAGGCGGCGGTTTTTGGCGTGAACACATTGACGGAATCCACACTTTCGTCGCCGTAGCGCAACTTGGCGGTTTTCGCAGCGATCGGCGTGCTACTGCGATACTGATCGTTACGCTGCAACACTTTGCGGGCGGCGGCTTCTGAATCGCTGTCAGCCAGTGACACGACCGTCTGGTATTTGACGATGTCGCCATACTGGCGGGTGCTAGAGGCGATGATCGAATCGCGGATGCCAAATCCGGTCAGGATCAACGCACAGCCGCCGGCGATGCCGACGATCGACATCACCATCCGGCTTTTATAGCGGAACAAGTTACGGTACGAGACCTTCTGGTTGAAGTTCAATCGCGACCACAGTGGCGTGATCCGCTCGAGTAAAATCCGCTTGGCAGATTTTGGCGCTTTTGGCAGCATCAACGCCGCCGGTCCTTCCTCGAGTTCATGGCGTACCACATAAGCCGCCGCCCCGACGGAAGCCAGCAACGCGAACACCATCGCCAAAGCGAAGCTCCCCCACTGGAAGCGTACCGTTTGCGTCAGCGGCAAGTAGCTGTCATACATCGACAAAATGAAGCGTGGCAGCGTCATGTTCCCGATCCAGCTACCGAGCACACCGCCGACGATCGCAGCGATCAAGGCATATTCCAGATAATTCTTGGCGATCGCCCATTTACCGTATCCCAACGCCTTGAACGTTCCGATCTGTCCGCGCGCCTCTTCCACCATCCGCGTAATGGTGGTGAAGGTGATCAACGCAGCGATCAAGAAGAAAAACACCGGAAACACATTGGCGATGGCGGCGATCCGCTCGCTAGACTCGCCATACGCAGAAAAGCCTGGCAGATCAGACCGGTCTTGCCATGTGTAGGTGGTTTTTGCCGCCTGCTTGGCCTTGGTGCGTGCCTGATCCAGCTTGGTCTGTGCGGCTTTGAGCGTCGCTTCTTGCTTGCTGATCGCCGGCGTTGTGCTCAGCGCCCCGCTTGAAGCTTGAGCGACCTGCGCCTTAGCGGCTGCCAGCTGCTTGGTGCCGGCATCGAGCTTGGCTTGTTGCGTGTCGAGCTGCTTGGCCGCGTCTTGGTAGACCTCGTCGGCACGCTGCGTGGCGCGCGGCTTGAAAGCGGCCTTCAGCTTCTTGAGCTTGGCATTGCGTGCGGTCTTGTAGCTATCCGCATAAGTATTTTCCCCTTGTAGCGACTTGAAGCGGATGTTCAACATGGTCGCCACCGGCAGATCGATCTGTTGTTGCGGGACATAAGCGAAAAAGCGAACGGTCCCGTCGCCAACATTGGCGGCCCCGCGCAACCCGTTGTCGATATATTGCGGCGAATCTGCAAACCCGACGACTGTGAAACTGCGGCGCTTCATGCTGGCGTCTTTGTCGAACCTAAACGTCTGCCCGAGCTTGTAACCGTAGTCGGTTTTGGCCTTTTGGTCCAGCACGATCTGGTTGGCTTGTCTCGGCAAGTGCCCGCTGCGCAGCACCAACCGGTTAATATCCGCATGTGGCTGATAGCCATACACCGCCACCGCCTGAGCGTCTTTGCCGCCAGTGGCATAGGTCAGCTTCACCTTTTCTGCTTGGGCGCCGGCGACTTTTTCTGCGGTTTGGATGTCTTTAGCCGTGAAGCCCGTCGTGCTCATCAGCTGAACGTCTGCGAGGTGGTGTTTTTGCACGGTGGTGGTCATGGATTCGTTGAGCCCCGGTCCCGCGGCACGCACGCCGACAAAAATCAAACAGCCCATCATAATGATCAAGATGATCGCGATGAAGCGACCACGGCTGGCGCGGATCTCACGCCAGAGATTTTTCGTCATGGGTTTCATCGCCATCACCACTCGATCTCGGCTACCGGCGTCGGGCTCGGGTTATCGACAACCTCGCGCACCCGCGCGTCGTTGATGCGGATCACCCGATCGGCCATCTTGGCCAACGCGGCGTTGTGCGTGATGATCAGCACCGTTTTGTTCGCCTTACGCGACGCGTCTTGCAAGAGCTGCAAGACCTGCTTGCCAGTCTCATAATCCAACGCCCCGGTCGGTTCATCACACAACAAGAGCTTGGGGTTTTTCGCCAACGCCCGCGCGATGGCAACACGCTGCTGTTCCCCACCGGAAAGTTGCGACGGGAAGTTGTCCAGCCGCTCGCCTAAGCCGACCTGGCGCAAGGTTTCTTCGGCGTCTAAGGCGTCGTCAACGATCGAGTTGGCCAGTTCAACGTTTTCTTTAGTCGTCAAATTAGGCACCAAGTTGTAGAACTGGAACACGAACCCGACGTTGCTGCGGCGGTATTCGGTCAGTTGCTTGTCGTTGAACTGGGCGATATCCACGCCATCGATCAGCACTTGGCCCGATGTCGGCGTGTCCATCCCGCCGAGAATGTTCAACACAGTCGATTTGCCGGCGCCACTGGGGCCGAGGATCACGGTCAGTTGTCCCTGCTCGCACTCAAAATTCAAGTCGTGGTTAGCGTGGATCTTGGTCTCGCCCATCTGGTAGGTCTTGTATTCGTTTTTAACTTCGATGTATGCCACAGAATGTCCCCCTCAATGCTTATTGTTAATATTATCCCGCTGTGGCAAAATGACAGCAACGACAAAAAGCATCAGTCTGTCATGAATTGAACACAATGTTCAATTTATGGCGAAAGGAAGCCCTCATGGTCGGCATCAAAAACAATCGCCGGGTCCAATACACCCGCGACCAACTCAAACGCGCCTTGATTGCATTGCTAAGTACTCAACCTTTGGCCAGCGTGACCGTCACCGCCATCTGCCAAGAAGCGGATGTCAATCGCGGCACCTTTTACGCACACTACGATAACCCCGCCGCCTTGTTCCACGAGATCGAACGCGACCTCGTCAAGCAAGTGACGCCGCTGATCCACAGCGAAGCCGACCTGATGAGCTGGCTACCGCAAGTTCTCGCCGTCGTCGCCCAAGCGGACACCGCCACCGCGATCATTTTGCAAAACATCGAAGCCAGCCCAGTGCTCCAGACGATCCTTCAGCCCTTGCGCACCCAGACGCTGCGCAGTTACGCCCAGCGCTTTTCGGAATCCGATCCCGCCTTGTTGAACTATTATTTTGATTATTATTTCAACGGCGCCATTCACGTCATCACCCGCTGGTTGGCCAATGATGCCAAGGAATCGCCGGAAGCGATCGCGACGATCATTGCCAATGTGGCTAATGCCTGAAGACACAAAAAAACCGCTCCGGCTATTGCCGGAACGGTTTTTTAATATTAACGCGCTGGATTACAGCTTGTTAACGTTAGCAGCCTGAGGCCCACGATCGGATTGTTCGATATCGTAGGAAACAGCTTGGCCTTCGTCAAGAGACTTGTAGCCTTCGCCTTGGATAGCGGAGAAATGTACAAAGACGTCTTGGCCATCTTGACCTGTGATGAAGCCGTAACCTTTGTCTGCGTTAAACCATTTTACTGTGCCTTGTTGCATGTGATGAATCTCCTTTATAAAAAACATAGTGACAAACAACGGTAATCTCGAAAGGAAAATTCATTATGCATGACACAATAATTCTCGCTTCTGTTAATTACTTGAGTTCAGTATAACACAGACATCCAAATAAACCTAATGTTTTACCTGAAAGCGTCTACGAATTTCCCAATATATCGCCCAGTACTTCGCAAAAACACCTCTGGACCGCGCCTGACGAGACGCCACGATCCAGAGGTGCGATTGTTTTTTTATGCCTTAACTGGCCAAAGCGCCGGTGATTACCAGCCTTGGGCGGTCATCGCGTCGGCAACCTTGGTGAAGCCGGCGATGTTGGCACCGGCAAGATAGTCGCCGGCAACGCCGTATTCGTTGGCCGCATCGACCGAGTTTTGGAACAAGGTTTCCATGATTGCTTTCAGCTCACCATCAACGGTTTCGAATGAATCGGAAGCGCGGCGAGAGTTTTGTCCCATTTCCAGCGCGGATACCGCAACGCCACCGGCGTTAGCGGCCTTGGCTGGGCCGTAAAGGATCCCGTTGCCTTGATATTCGGCGATCGCTTCCGGTGTAGATGGCATGTTGGCCCCTTCGGCAACAGCGATGGCGCCGTTAGCGCGAAGCTTCTTGGCCTGGTCGCCGTTGATCTCGTTTTGGGTCGCGCATGGCAATGCGACATCATAGTTGATGTCAGCATCCCAAACAGAGCCTTCATGGTATTCAGCCGTGGCCACGCGCTTGGCGTATTCGCTGATCCGTGCGCGTTCAACTTCTTTGATCTGCTTCAAGGTCGCCACGTCGATCCCGTTTTCGTCGTAGACATAGCCGCTGGAATCAGAAACCGTTAAGACCTTGGCGCCATACTGCTCGGCTTTTTCAGTCGCATAGATCGCCACGTTGCCGGCACCAGAGATCACGACGCGCTTGTTTTCCAGGCTCTGGCCGTTTTCTTTGAGCATCGCGTTGGTGTAATACAACAAGCCATA
This sequence comes from Lacticaseibacillus boliensis, assembly GCF_054784775.1. Lineage (NCBI taxonomy): Bacteria > Bacillati > Bacillota > Bacilli > Lactobacillales > Lactobacillaceae > Lacticaseibacillus > Lacticaseibacillus boliensis. The sequence goes on along the minus strand of NZ_BAAIHN010000010.1, from coordinate 33,586 downwards.
ACCGGTGGCTTCGGTACGAGCCAATGAACCGCCGTAGCTCAAGCCTTTACCAGTCAAGATGCCGCGTTCTGCCCCGTGCAGGCGCTTGTACATCCCATACAGGTAACCGATCTCGCGGCCACCGACGCCGATGTCACCGGCTGGCACATCAATGTCCAACCCGATGTGGCGGTGTAATTCGAGCATGAAGCTTTGGCAAAAACGCATGATCTCGTTGTCTGACTTGCCTTTAGGATCGAAGTCAGAACCCCCTTTGCCGCCGCCGATCGGCAGGCCGGTCAAAGAGTTCTTGAAGATCTGTTCGAAGCCCAGGAATTTAACGATGGAAAGGTTAACGGAAGGATGCAACCGCAGGCCACCTTTGTAAGGGCCGATGGCGGAGTTGAACTGCACCCGGAAGCCTCGGTTGACTTGCATGTTGCCGGCATCATCCAACCACGGCACCTGGAACTGGATGGCCCGGTCTGGCTCGGTGATGCGCGCCAGCACGTTGGCCTTGATGTATTCTGGATGCTTTTCAAAAACAGGGGTGATGGTCTTAAAGAAGTTAGACACCGCTTCTTGGAATTCTGGTTGGTTCGGGTCGCGCTGTTGAATCTTCGCGCGGACCGCTGAAATGTAGTCGGTAGCTTGCGTCATATAATATCACCTTTCCTTTGTTAAGATACTATGAAAGCTTAGCACATTAAATGAGATTATGGTGAGTTTCTAAGAACTTGGTAGCAAAAAAGATAGTCATTGCCAACAAGCCCTTGTTATTGTATCACCTTTTTGTCTCGATTAGCATTGAAATCGGATTCATTTTTCATGCAAGCGACGTCAGCCTATCTCACCAGCCTCGCCGGCAAAAAAAGGATAGCCCCAGACAAGGACTACCCTAATTGTTGCTCAATCTTTCTTATCCAACACAGAATGATGGATCCCATAGGCGAGATAAACGATCACCCCGATCACAAACCAAGCGCCTGAATACAGCTTGGCTTGAATATCGAGCCCCATGAAGACGATCAGCGCCCCGATGAAAGCAAGCGCGGGCATGACCGGATAAAACGGCATCTTGAACGACGGATTGGCGATATCGACGCCTTCACGCGGTCGCAGGCGATAGATCCCCAAACTGACGAACATGAACGCGATCAGCGTCCCGGCAGAGATCAGCTGGGACAAGAAATCAAACGGGAACAAGGCCCCGATGATGACCCCGATGATCATCAAGGTCAACAAGGCATTATTTGGCAGCCCTTTGTTAGCGGTCAGCTTGCCCAAAGGTTTCGGCAACATGCCATCGCGCCCGAATGAATATAAGAGCCGGCTGCCGGCCATCATCATCCCGATCAAGGCCGTGAACATCCCGATCACCGCAACGGCTTCGATCACAGTCGCCGCCAATTGATGACCGGAATGGCGCAGCGCCCAGCCGACGGGTTCAGCGTTGCCGGCATACACGGAATATTTGAACATCCCGACCAGCACCAACGACACCGCCATGAACAAGATCACCGCAACGATCAAGCTCCCGATGATCCCGCGCGGCATAGTTTTTTCCGGATCCTTGGCTTCCGCAGAGTTGGCGGCAATCGAATCAAAGCCGATATACGCCAAGAAAATCGTGCTCATCCCCGCATAGATCCCTTTCCAGCCCCCGAACGCCGACCCGTCAGGATTGGGATGGTAGGCGGGAATGAACGGCGAGTAGTTCTCCCAGTGGATCGCGGTCAGGCCGATGGCGATGAACGCTAAGATGGCCAAGACCTTCAACACGACCAGTATGTTTTCCACGCGCGCGGCTTCATTGACGCCACGAGACAGCAATAGTGCCACCAAGATGATCACGACCGTCGCAATGATGTCGATGACCCCACCGTTGTGGCCTAGCGGATTGGCCAAGGCCGTGGGCACGACCAGCCCGAAGCTGGCCAGCAGGCCTCGTAGATTAGCTGACAAGCCCGAGGCGACAAAGGCCACGGCGATGAAGTACTCCGCTAACAAGGCCCAGCCGGCGATCCAGCCGAAAACCTCACCGAAAACCACGTTGATCCAAGAATAAGCGGATCCGGCAAACGGCATTGCCGCGGCCATTTCGGCATAGGCAAAGGCGACTAATCCGGCGACGATCGCGGCACCTAAACAAGACAAGGCGACGGCAGGCCCGGCATGGGTCGCCGCCACCACGCCAGGCAGCGTGAAGATCGTCGTCGACACGATCGTGCCGACACCTAGTGCCAGAAAGTCTTTGACCGTCAGCACTCGTGGCAAGTGAGAATCTTTATCTTCATATACGCTAGGATCTTCTTTTTGCGTCATTCGTTTGAAGAGCGCGTGCATTATTGTCCTCCTATAGAAACAGGCTCCCGCCTACATTTGTTGCATGGTAAGCGTTCGCCCTATGTATCGATTAACGTTGATTAAGATTATGAGAAACACCCTAAGTATTCTTCCATTATTACTCACTATTGTCAAGCACAGCCACAGGGGCTGTCGTCTGCACACAAAAGGCGCCCCCTGTAATCAGGAGGCGCCATCGGAGTCGCGTTAAATTTTAATTAAGCGTGTTCTGCGCCGTCTGCGGCAACAGGAACATCGATACGGGAAGACTCTTTTAGCTTTGCGGCACGAAGCGCGCCTTTCATATCGGCTTTCTTCCCGGTCTTCTTTTGCACATCGTGGTATTCAGCCGCGGCGGCGAAGAGCAGATCAGAAGCGGAATTGACCGCAGTTTCAACAGAGTCTTGGATGACCCCGATGATAAACCCGATCCCAACAACTTGCATGGCAATGTCGTTAGAGATCCCGAAGATCGAAGCGGCCATTGGGATGATCAGCAGACTCCCACCGGCGATGCCACTGGCACCAGTAGCGGCTAAGGCGGTCAGCAGGCATAAGATGATCGCCAAGAAGAACGACACATGGATGCCAAGCGTCGAGCAGGCCGCCAAGGTCATAACAGAAACCGTGATCGCAGCACCACCAGAATTGGCCGAGCCGCCAAGGGTGATCGAAACCGCATAAGATTCTTTATCGAGGCCGAGGTCTTCACAAGCCTGCAGGTTGATCGGGATGTTGACCGCGGAACTACGGGTGAAGAACGCAGGAATGCCAGAAACCTTCAGGGTCCACAGGGTCAACGGATATGGGTTTTGCCCAGTCATCACAAACACCATCAGTGGATACAAGACCAGATAAACCGCCGCCATGGTCCCGACTAACAAGAGCACGAGTTGGCCGTACTTCGCAACGCTGGCAAACCCGGTTTCGGAAATAGACGTGTAAACCAACCCAGCGATCCCAAACGGGGCAAATTCGATGACCAACTGCGCAACCTTGATGATCGCATCAGAAACTTCGGTGAGGACCTGCCGCGTCTGCTTGGAAGCAAGCCGCAGCGCAAACCCGATCATCAACGCCCAAAACAGGATCGACAGATAGTTCGCATTCACGATCGCGTCAAGCGGGTTGCCAACCGCGTTAACCAAGAGATTTTCGATCACCTTGGATAAACTTTTGGGAGCGGCAGAAGCAGCCACATGGACGCTCTTAGGAAAGGCCAACTTCAACGGGAAGATCCAAGAAGCGGCAACCGCAGCGAACGCTGACAGAAGCGTTGCTGACAGGTAAAGCTTGATAACGGAGCCAAAATGGTTCTGACCACCAGAATGGTAAGCAGAAATCGCGGCCATGATCAGGAAGAAGACCATGACTGGCGCGATCCCTTTCAACGCGCCAACGAACAACTGCCCCAAGACGCCGATGAAAGCCGCCTTAGGAAAAATAACTGCGAGTAAGCCACCGACCAACAAGCCGATGATAATTCGCAAGATCAAACTGACCGAACGATATTTAGCGAACATACGCAACTCCTCCTCATGTGTACCTTTAAGTTGATGTTGCTAATTGTACACTCTGCTCGCACATCTGTCTACGATTTTTGCCACAAAAAATGAGTTTTCGCTAAGATTCCAATGAAAAAAGCATTGGAACCGGTATCATCCCAATGCTTTTGCCATAAATCGTCTATTCTTTTGCTTTCGCTCGCCTGACCGCGGCGCGCATGTCGACCGGCGTCCCGGCAACGCGCCGGTCGCGGTATTCGGCCGCCGCCGTGAACAACAGATCCGCGGCGGAATTCACGGCAGTTTCGACCGAATCTTGGATCACCCCAATGATAAAGCCGACTCCCACGACCTGCATGGCGATATCGTTGGAAATGCCAAACAGCGACGCGGCCATCGGGATGATCAAAAGCGATCCGCCGGCGATCCCGGAAACCCCGGTTGACGCCAGCGCTGACAAAACGCACAAGATCAACGCAAGCGGCAAGCTGACGGTGATGCCCAGCGTGTAGCACGCCGCCAAGGTCATGATCGAGATCGTGATCGCGGCGCCGCCAGAGTTGGCTGAGGCACCTAAGGGAATGGATACCGCATACGAAGTCTCGTCGAGTTCGAGATCTTCGCACGCCTTCAGATTGATGGGAATATTGACGGCCCCACTGCGCGTGAAAAACGCCGGGATCCCGCTGACTTTAAGCGTCCACAGCGTCAACGGATACGGATTCTGGCGCGTCATCAGCCACACGATCAGCGGATACATGATGAGATAAACAAACGCCATCGCCCCCACCAGCAACACGACCAACTGGCCATACCGGGCGACACCGGCAAACCCGGTTTCGCTGATCGTGCTGAACATCAGCCCGACGATCCCAAACGGTGCCAGCTCGATGATCAGCTGCGCCACATGCGTGATCGCATTGGAAACTTCGGTGAGCACCTGCCGCGTCTGTTTGGAGGCCAAGCGCAAGGCAACCCCGATCATCAGCGCCCAAAACAAGATCGCTAAATAATTCGCCTGGCTGATTGCCTGCACCGGGTTGCCGACCGCGTTGACCAACAGATCTGAGATCACCTTGCCCAAGGCCTTAGGCGCCGCGCTGGTATCCACGTGCACGCTTTTTGGAAAAACCAAGCGGACCTTAAACATAAAACTGGCGATCACACCCACCGCCGCTGACAAAAACGTGGCAACCAGATAAACCACGATCACGGTGCCAAAGTGATTCTCACCGCCGCCTTCATAATGGGAAATGGCGCTCATGATGATGAAAAACACCATCACCGGCGCGATCCCTTTCAGTGCCCCGACGAACAATTGTCCCAAGACCCCGATCGCGCTGAACTGCGGCACAATCAATCCCAAAAGTGTGCCGACCACAATCCCAATCACGATCCGTAAGATCAAGCTTACCTCACAATACCGCTTAACCATTCTTTCACCCCTCACCATATCTCTTCTATTGTAATCGACCGGCCCCCAAAACGCACCGGAATCATTTCCCGGGAAATAAAAAAATCCGCGCTTGCGGATTTTTTTATTTCAGCCTTGCGCCGACGTAGTTATAAATATTGGCTGGGCTGTAGGTAAGCCCCTTGATCGTTGGGTTCACCAAGTGGGTCTCGACGGTTTGATACAGTGCCACAACACCCGCCTGGGAGGTCAACAATTGTTGTGCCTGTTGTAGATCTTGATACCGCTTGGTGGCATCGGCGGCGTCGGTTGTTTTAGACGCTGCGATCAGCGCATCGTACTGAGCGTTGTGCCAGGCCCCGAAGTTGTACGTGTTGCCGGTGGTGTACATATCCAAAAACGATACCGGATCCGGATAGTCGCCTTGCCAGCTGGACAGCACCAACTGCGTGTCTCCCGCCAACGACCGCGCCACGCGCGTCTTGAACGGCACCGGCTGCAGCTTCACCTTCAAGCCTGGCAACTGTTCCAGCGTCGACTGCAGATACACCGCCGTTTGTCTAGCCTGCTGGGTGTCATCTGTCAGCAGCGTCACGTGCAAGTTCGTCTTGCCCACCGCCTTCAGCCCTGACGCCCAAAGCTTTTTGGCCTTGGCCAGGTGATAGGTCGTATACTGACCCGCAGGCGATTGCGCCGCCTCCACGGAAAAGTCTTTGCCTGTCGTCGGATTCTGGGCGATTCCTTGGGGACTTAAGTTGCGTGCCGGGATCGACCCATCTCGCAAGACCTTGTCGACCAGTTGCGGCCGGTTGATCGCCAACGAGATGGCTTGCCGCAAGTCAACATTCTTGAAAGCCGGGACCTTGTTTTCGTTCATATCCAAATAGCTGGTCCGGCCTTGTTTCAAGCCGCGGTAGTCTTGATTGTGGCGCTGCGCCTGCGCGTCATCGCCGGTCAACACGGCGTCATCGAGTTTGCCTTGTTGATACAAACTCAGCGCGGTGGCAGAGTCTTTGACCACCGTGGTCTTGATGGTCTTGATGTGAACGTTCTTGGCGTTCCAATACTCGGGATTCTTCACTTCAGTCCACGCGGCATTGGTGCCGGTCCAGCCCTTCAGCGTGTACGGGCCGTTGTTGAGGACGTAGCGCGCTTGAGTGCCGTACTTATCGCCGTATTTGGTCACCGCGGCCTTGCTGAGCGGAAAGAAAACCGGGTTGACCATCATCGTGTTGAAGTACGGGATCGCATGCTCGAGGGTAACTTCCAAGGTGTGGGCATCGACTGCCTTCACGCCTAACGTCGCCGGCGCCGCGTTGCCTGAACGGATCGCGTCCGCATTTTTGATGCCGGAGAAAAGGTACGCGTATTCGGACTTGGTCGCAGGCGTCACGGCCCGTCGCCAAGCATAAACAAAATCCGCCGCCGTGACCGGCTTACCATTAGTCCATCGCGACTGCCGCAGGTGATAAGTATACGTCAAGCCGCCGTTGGTCGGTTGGACCACGGATTTAGCCACTGCCGGTTCCAGCTGATTGCCTGAATACCGATACAGGCCGTCCATCGTGTCGACTGCGGTCTGCCCCGAAATGACATCGATGATCTTGGCGTTGTCTTGCGTCTGGATCACATCTTTGGCCATTCGCGACCAGGTGTTGGTTTGCGCCGGGGTCTTCTTCTTGCTGGTCTGCTCACCACAAGCCGCCAGCAGCACGGCTGCTACCAGCAGTGCGCCTGCTGTCACGCCTTTTTTTACGTTCATCTGCGGCCACTCCTTCCATTAAGTATCTGTTCTCCACACTACGTGAAAATCGCGCAGAAGTAAAGTGGCCCCCAGACAGCAAACAGGCGTGGGTCAAATTACCACACGCCTGTTTGTTATCTCGTTAGGCTTCTTGATTTTCGATCACCTTATCTTTGGTACGCCAGACCTGGCGCGTCGCCGGGAAGAGCAGTAGCACGTTGACGCCTTCCATGATCGCGGTCATCATAAACACCCCGCGATAATTGAACAAGCTGGCAACGATCGAACCCAGCATCGGCCCCGAGACGCTGCCCATCGCCTGAAACGACTGGTTGTACGAGAAGATCCGGCCAAACCCTGCCTTGGGGACATACCGGGTCATCAGCGTCTGGATCGCCGGCAACAAGGCCGCGTCTGAGATCCCCAAAAACATCCGCAAGATCCCCAGTTGCCAGATGTTATGAATGAAGCTCATCGGAATGAAACAAGCCACCGCCAACACTAACCCGCTCAGCAAGACTTTTTCCGGCCCGACCCGATCGGACAGCGCCCCCAGCAGCGGACTGGCAACCAGCGTGACGATCCCCGGCAAAGACGAGATCACCCCTGAAACAAACGCCACCTGGCCGGGATTTTTCACCAGGGAGTCGACTAAGAGACTGATGAAGCTGGTGATCGACATGTTTGCCGCTTGAATCACCATCGTGGTGATGAACAGGCCCCAGATCAGTTGTGGGTAACGGATCTCCTTGAAGATCTGCCGCGTCGGCATCATCTGCGCTTTTTTCATCGGGGTGAATTCTTCGTGCACACAAAACAGCGTCAAGACGAACACGACCAGCATCATCGCCCCGGTGACCAGGAAACTGGACCGATAGCCAAACATCCCAGCCAAGACCCCGCCTAAAAGCGGGCCTAACAAGGTGCCGACCACGTTACCTGTCGCCAAAGTCCCCAGCGCCTTACCGGAGCGTTCTACCGGAACGCTTGCGGCGATGATCGCGTTGGCGTTATTGATATACCCGGAAAAACAGCCTTGGATCGCGCGCAGAATGATCAAAATGGTGACGTTAGGCGCCAAGCCACAAAGCGTGATGGTGAACGTCATCCCCAAGCTCGCTCGCAGACACATCGGCTTACGCCCGTATTGATCGGCGAGGCGGCCCCAAAAAGGCGAAACGATGGCCTTAGCCAAGAAGGTGATGGCAAACGCAAACCCGCTCAACAAGTTCAACTGCCACTTGCCGAAGTTGCCTAACGTCTGGATAAACAACGGCAAAAACGGCATCGTCATCGAAAAACCCATTCCGGTCATGAAGTTACCAAACCATAAATACACCAGGTTTGTTTGCCAGCGCTCACGTTTCATTCGATTCACCTCTATTGGAAGAATATTAAAATGTTATCACTGAATTCTAATTTGTCAATTGACGGACCCCTGAAGACACAAACGTCGGTCCAGTCCAACCCATTGAGTTGTTCTGCACCGACGCTTGTGCGCTAAGCGATAACGACTTGTCACTTTTTGCTAATTAAACAATGAACCTAATGCGTGACCGCGGTCGCGGCAACGGCCTTGTGCTTCTTTTCGGTATGACCGCGCCACCAAGAAGACAAGACGGATCCGGAGATGTTGTGCCAGATACTAAACAGTGTGGACGGAATTGCGGCGGCTGGCGCAAAGTAGGCCATCGCAAGCGTTGCGCCTAAACTAGAATCCTGCATCCCGACTTCGAAGGTGATCGCCTTGCGTTGCGGTTCCTTCAATCGGATCAAGAACGAGAAGCCTAGGCCTAAAGCATAGCCAAACAGGTTATGTAACATGACAACAGGGATTACAAGTGCCGTTGCGGCGGTGAACAGGTTGGCATGGTTAGCAGAAACCACGGCCCCGATGATCAAGAGGATCGCCACTTGGGAAACCAACGGTAAAGCACGAGTGATGACATCAACTTGCTTGCGGAACAAGGTGTGGATCACAACGCCCAAGATGATTGGGACTAAGACGATCTTGACCGTGCTCAAAAACAGCGATTGGGTCGGGATCGGCACGTACTTACCGGCATACAATACCAGCAAACCAGGCAGTGCGAGCGGTGCGATCAGCGTCGATAACGTCTCGATGGAAACATCCAAGGCAACATCCCCGCCGGCCAGGTAAGCCATCACTGAAGAACTCGTCCCACTTGGGCAAGAACCAACTAAGATGACCCCGGCAGCAGTGGCCCCTTGCAGGTTAAAGATCTTGCAGAGTAACACCGCAACCAACGGCATGATCACATAATGGGCAACCGTGCCTAAGATGACTGGTAACGGGCGCTTCAAGATCCGCGCGAAGTCTTCCCCGCGCAACGTCAAGCCCATCCCGAACAGGATGATCCCTAAGAGATAACTCGTGTTAGGAATGATGGCAGTACTGGTCTGGGGGACAAAATAATTAAATGCTGCCCAAACAATAACGATCAAGGTAAACCAACGACTTACCCATTTACCAAATGCTTCTACTTTATCCATATAATCGCCTCAAATTTCTGTTTGTCAGGCGTTGGTTAGCGCTTGTGTTAATAGTGATACCGCAATGCCATGCGGGCATAACGACTCATCTTGTCTGGCGTCCATGCAGGCGACCAGACGATGTCGAGTTTAACTTCAGATACTTCTGGTTCCTTTTCCAGAGCTGATTCGATCATATTCTCTAAGACTTGAGAAATCGGACATCCCATCGTCGTCAACGTCATCGTCACGGTCACGACGCCATCGGTCATTTTCAGGCCATAAATCAACCCTAAATTGATCAAATCGACGCCTAGCTCCGGATCGATCACACTGGACAGATCCGCCAACAAGCGATCTTGAAGGTCAGTCGCCGGTACTGCTTCTGTAGTCATGGAATGCCTCCTTTCAATTAAACAAAGGATTAATCTTGCTTGTCGTCTTCTTTACCGAATAATTCGTCGGCCCCGAGCATCACGCCACCGGTGTTAGCCGAGGTGACCAAATATTCATAGCGTGCGAGGTACCCGAAGCGAACCTTTGGCTTGAATGGCTTCAATTCTTGACGCCGGCGTTCGAATTCTTCTTCCGACACGTCCGCGTTCAAGGTCCGGTTGGTCAGATCGATGGTGATCTTATCGCCATCATGAATCAACGCGATCTCACCACCAGATGCGGCTTCCGGTGAAACGTGGCCGACACAGATCCCGTGGGTGGCCCCGGAGAACCGGCCGTCGGTAATCAACGCAACTGTCCGCCCTAACCCACGACCGATGATGTCAGAAGTTGGGTTGAGCATTTCCGGCATACCCGGGCCGCCTTTAGGACCTTCATACCGAATCACAACAACATCCCCGGCTTTGACGGTACCGTTATCGATGCCTTCGACCGCTTCATCATGAGAATCAAAGCAAACAGCAGTCCCCGTGAATGTGTGGATGTCATCGTCGACCCCAGCGACTTTGATAACCGAGCCGTCTTTGGCAATGTTGCCAAACAAGACAGACAGGCCACCTTCAGGCGAGTAGGCATTGTCGATCGTGCGGATGACTTCAGGGTTCTTGGTGTGCGCGCCGGCAACATTTTCGCGCAGCGTCTTGCCGGTGTTGGTCAAGCGATCAGGATGCAAGATCCCGCCGTGTTCGATCAATTCGTTCAAGATAGCTGGGATCCCGCCGGCTTCGTGGACTTCTTCCATGGTATAAGAAGAACTCGGGGCGATCTTGGCGATATGCGGGGTCTTCTTCGCGATGACGTTGATGTCTTCTTCGGAATAATCGATCCCGGCTTCATGGGCGATGGCCAAGCCGTGAAGCACGGTGTTGGTGGAGCCACCCATGGCCATATCCAAGGCGAACGCGTCGTCGATCGCGTCTTTGGTGACGATGTCGCGCGGCTTGATGTCGTGTTGCACGTTATACATCACCTGACGCGCGGCCTTGCGGACCAACTCACGCCGCTCTTCGGAAGTGGCAAGCGCAGTCCCGTTGTATGGTAAGGCCAAGCCCAGCGCTTCCATCAAAGAGTTCATCGAGTTGGCGGTATACATCCCGGCACAAGAGCCGCATGATGGGCAAGCGTGGCGTTCGAGTTCGAGGAAGTCTTCTTTGGACATCTTGCCGTCTTTGAAAGCCCCGACCGCTTCAAAAACGGTGGACAACGTTGCCGCTTTGCCGTTCGGGTCAACGCCGGCTTTCATGGGGCCGCCGGAAACGAACGTGCACGGCACGTTCGTCCGCAGGCTCGCCATGATCATCCCAGGGGTGATCTTGTCACAGTTCGGCATGTACAACACGCCATCAAACCAGTGGGCGTTGATGACGGTTTCAGCTGAATCCGCGATGATTTCACGACTCGGCAAGGAATAACGCATGCCGATGTGCCCCATCGCGATCCCATCATCAACCCCGATTGTATTGAATTCAAACGGAATCCCGCCAGCCTTGCGGATCTCTTCTTTGGCGATATCTGCCAGCTCTCGCAGATGCACATGGCCTGGGACGATTTCGATGTAAGAATTACAGATCGCAATGAACGGCTTCTTCATGTCTTCTGGATTCTTGACTTTCCCTGTCGCGTACAACAAGCTGCGACCAGGCGCCCGATCGACGCCGACCTTGATCTCGTCACTGCGCTTTTGCATATCATCGCCGCTGACAGTAAAGTTCAACGTATCACTCATTATGACTCACCCTCTATTGATGTTATCGACGTTTCGCGTCGTTTAATGGCAATATTATCATGGTTTTCTAATGTGTCAACATGAAAATCTCATCTTTTTCGCAGACCACCCCCGCCAATCGCTTGCCAGCACAAGGATTCACGCAGATAAGAACAAATTTTGTACAATAAAAAAAAGCCGTGTCGCGGCAATCTTGATGAGATTGTCACGACACGCTTTTAATTTTATAGAGATTATCTGACACGGTGCTCAATGGTGCCGGCCGCCTTAGCGATCAACACGTCATCGGCGATATTCAAAAACAAGCCGTGTTCCACCACCCCAACAGTGGCGTCAAGATACGCCGCTAAACCGGCAGGAACCGGTAGCGGATCAACATGCAGATCAATGATCCAGTTGCCATAATGGGTCTTCAGGCGACTGCCATCCGGATTCACGCGGTAAGCCGGCTGCAAACCCGCCTGCTCAAACTTCTTAAAGTTTTGTTTGGCAGACACCGGCAACACCTCGACAGGTAGCGGAAACCCAGACAGGCGCTGGACGACCTTGGATTCGTCGACGATCCACACGTTGCGCTTGGAATTGACCGCAACGTTTTTCTCCAGTGTATGTGCCGCGCCGCCGCCTTTGATCCCGTTGAGATCAGCATCGACGCGATCTGCCCCGTCGACCGTCAGATCCAACTGGTCCACGTCAGCCAACTCATTGACCGTAAAACCATTGGCCTCAAGCTGTTTTTGAGACCGGTTAGACGTCGTCACGATTGCCTTGAGATGCAACGGCGTCTGCCGGTTGCGTGCCCCTAGCGCATCGATGAAAAAGGCGACGGTTGAACCGGTTCCGACGCCCAGCGCCATCCCCGGTTGCACCATTTCTGCAGCCTGTTGGGCTGCTTGTTGCTTGAGCTCATCTTGTGTCGGCATACTTGCCCTCCATTTTGTCCAAAAGTGACTACGATTAATTCTAGCGCGTGCCGCTGACCGGTTCAAGCATGCTTAGTTAAGATTGTCTTCCAGCTGCCGCACGTTATCCGGCCGGGCAAGCATCATCGCACGGCGCGTGATCTTTTCGATGATATAAATGGCCGGGGTCTGGCTCGTCAGGTTGGCGCCATCGAGATCTTGCGTCGTCACATAATACGCCAGCGCCACAGTTGCCAAACGCGCGATCGTCGAATTCGACGAGTTGGTGATCGCGATGATCGGCACGCCGTGTTTCATCAGTTCGTTCATATACCCGATGGCCACGCGGTTCTCTCCGGAAACCGAACAGATCACCACGCACATGGCGTTATACACTGCTTCGGGATAGTCGATCTGCGGATGCGCACTGGGTTCGGTGATGGCAAAGGCCATGTTGACGCTGTTGGAATAGGTCACCGCCCCATAGTCTGCAATCAACTTCGACGTGCCAAACCCGATCCAAACGACCTGCGCGTGCTCATATAACAGATGTGCCGCGCGGTCCATCGCCTGTTGATACTGGCCGTCTTCGCAGGCCGCAATTGAGCGCGTGATCTCCCCACCGTCGATATCGTTGGGTAGTTGGCCGCGGTGATTACGCTGTGCATTATACATCCGCAACTTGGTTTTGAACTCCGCCCAGCCAGAGCAGTCAAACTTCTGACAAAAGCGCTGGATGCTGGCGGTGCTGCAATAGGTGGCTTCCGCCAAGTCGCGGATCCGCATGTAAACGACGGCGTCCATGTCTTTGACGATCTCGCGATAGATCGTCATATCGGTTTCAGTCAACTCAGGGGTGTAATTCAAAAAAAGCATCGTTTTCTCCTCGGTTAAAACCACTTGTATCACTTCTGGACAAATCAGATTTGTCCCTATAAATATATTTATCGTGCAGCACCAGCGCTGTTTAGGTAATCGGTAACGCATTCAACCACCCTTACATCATACCATACGATGTCACAAAAGCGATTGCAATGTCATAAATACCATGAATGTGACAACGTGTATCATTTGTGTTTATTTGTTCCCACAACTTGTTGACCCCCTTAACACGCGCCAGCCAACGCAACCAAAAAAGCCTCCGATCACTCGGAGGCTTCGTGCAGATAACTTATGCCTTGGCTGCATCCAACGCGGCTTGGGCATCTTTTTTGTTTTGCATGGCCGTTGCCATGACGACAAACGGCGCATAGATGATAGTTGCAACGACAATGTTGATGGCGGCGATGACCCCACCTTGCCAGCTAGCTGTGGCAATGACCCCACCAATGATCGGTGGTGTGACCCAAGGCGCCATGACGGTACATGCCGGCATGAACCCGGTCGTCGTGGCAAAGTATGCAATCGTGATGCAGACCATCGGGGCCAAGATATACGGCACGAACAGAATTGGGTTCAACACGATCGGCAAGCCGAAGGTCAATGGCTCGTTGATATTGAACAGCCCTGGCGCAAACGACATGGAAGCCACCATGTTATAGGCCTTGTTCTTGCGAGCGAAGAGCCAGATCGCGATGATCAAGGAGATCGTCACCCCGGTACCACCCATGTTCACGAAGGAATCAAACAGCGGCTTGTTCACGACGTAAGGGATCGCCTTGCCGGCCTTCAACGCAGATAAGTTGGCGGTGATGGCAGGCGCATTGATCGTCTGCATAAAGGGATCGATCATGTTAGCCCCGTGCAACCCGAAGAACCACAGGAATGGGGTGATGAACGCGATCAACAGCGCGGTTGGATACGAGTTGGCCATCCCCATGAATGGTTGTTGGACCGCCTTGTAGAATGACAATACCAAGTTTTCAACGTGTGCGGCATTGAACAGCGTGGTGATAAATCCGAAAAACAACATGGTAATCATCGCTGGCAGCAAGGCCGCAAACGATGTCGCCACTGCAGGTGGCACTGAATCAGGCATCTTGATTACAAGGTGCGGGTTAGATTCAAGGCGCCGGAAGATCTCAACGGAAATAATGGCTACGATCAAAGCAATGAATAATCCGGTGGAATCCATCCCAGAAGCCCCACCAACCGCAAAGAACGACCCTAATGAAACGATCCCTGCGGCGACAGGTGCTGATTTATACGACTGTGCCAGGTTGTAGGCCACCAAAAAGGCGATCATGACCCCGAGCACAGCATAGGTACCACTCCACAAGTTCCCCCCGAGCTTGGTCCAAATGAATGTCCCGTCCTTCATCTTCTCGCTGAAGATCCCGTTCATTAAGTCGATATAACCTGGGATCGGCAAGTTGTTGATCAAGGTCGCGAACGCCCCTAAGATCATGAGTGGCATCGTGTAGGCAAACGCATCCCGGATCGCGATCAAATGGCGTTGATTACCAATTTTGGCTGCGATCGGCAGGAAGTGTTTTTCCATAAACGCGATAAAGCTTTGCATAAACGTTTCCCCCTTTATTCTGATTCCGCTTACATGTTTAGTTATATCATCACCGCGGCTAGTGACTCAATGATACATGTATCAGACCCGTGTATCACCTGCCTTATCCTAAGCGTAGCAGGCCGCGCGCTTCAAATGCACGCATAACGCCAGTGATTTTTATACTCATCGAGTTTTTATGGTTGACAATTAATTTTCTCATGCTATACTCATTTACAACAAGACGTAAATGCATCGAGAAAGACCAGTAGTCGATCGTCAGCTTTAAGCGAGCTTCGTTAGGTGCAAGGAAGCAAGCCGGCAATCGATGAATATCCCTTTCAAGCAGGACACCGAAACCTAGTAACGTGTCATGGTGGAACACCCATTATCGTGTTCGCGTATCGTCTCTTTGAGACCGTACGTCGTGAGGCTATTTGTGGTGACACAGATGGCATGTTAAGGTGGTATCGTGCTACGGCACCCTTAGTTAAATCTAAGGGTGTCGTTTTTTTGTTCTCGTTGCCAAAGGAGATGATGTTCATGGACAGTGGTATTAGTCATATTAGCCCGATTAGACATGATAACAATCCTGGAGGAACTGAATTATGGAAAAACTTGTTGAAAAGAAATTAACCAAACGCGACTACTTAGTCGTTGCGTCAATGTTGTTTGGGTTATTCTTCGGTGCCGGGAACCTGATCTTCCCGCTACATCTAGGCCAGCTGGCCGGCAGCAACTGGGTGCCTGCGACCATAGGCTTTTTGGTCACCGCCGTCGTTTTACCGCTGCTGTCTGTCCTCGCCGTCGCCGCGATGCACGCTGAAGGGGTCTACGATATCGGTAAACCTTTAGGTGCCTGGTTCGCCGTTTTGTTCATGGTCTTGATCCATTTGACCATCGGCCCGCTGTTCGGCACCCCGCGTACCGCAACGGTTTCATTCACAACCGGGGTCGCACCGATGTTGCCAAAATCGATGCAGTCCGTCGGGTTGTTGGTATTCTCTGCAGTCTTCTTCTTAGCGGCTTTTCTTCTATCCTATAAGGAACAACGCATCACCAGCGCCATCGGTAAAGCGTTAAACCCTGTTTTCTTAGTGCTCTTATTCTTCGTCTTTTTCTTCGGCTTCACCCATTCCATGGGTAGTGCCTCTGCACAAGCCAACACCGCCGGCTACACCGCTTTAGGCGGCAGCTTCTTCAATGGTTTCTTACAAGGTTACAACACGATGGACGCGCTGGCCGGCTTGGCCTTCGGGGTCACCGTGGTCACCGCCGTTCGCGGCTTAGGTCTCAAGCGTCAAAGCTCTATCTCTAAAGTCACCGCCAAAGCCGGTGTCTTAGCCACCAGCATGATCGGTGTCGTTTACCTGTTCTTGATCGTTTTAGGCGCTAAGTCCTTAGCTAACTTCAAAGTTTCCGCTGAAGGCGGCACTGCCTTCAACCAAGTCGTGACTTATTACTTCGGCACCGCCGGCCACGCACTGCTGGCAACGCTATTGACCGTTACCTGCTTGACCACCGCCGTTGGTTTGGTCGCCGCTTTCGCCCAAGACTTCCACAAGCACTTCCCGGTTTTGAGCTACGTCCAATGGCTCGGCTTAATGAGCTTTGCCAGCTTCTTGACCGCTAACTTCGGCTTGGCTACCATCATCTCTTGGTCCACGCCAATGCTGATGTTCTTGTACCCATTCGCGATGGTCTTGATCCTCTTAAGTGTCACCGGCAAGTGGTTCAACCACGATAAAACTGTCTACGCCTTCACCGTCGCCTTTACCGCTGTTCCGGCCTTCTTCGATATGATCGCCGCCTTCCCACCAGTCGTTTCCCAATCCGCTTTCGGGGTTGCCATGACTAACTTCGAGCACAGCGTCTTCCCATTCGCCACGCTTGGCATGGCCTGGGTCGTTCCTGCCGTTGTCGGTTTGGTCATCGGCCTGGTCGTTTACAAGGTCCGCGGCCGCAGCACCGTCAACGCCGTCAACTAATCTGAGTTTTTTCTCCCAAAAGCAGCTCAGCTAAAAACAACGCCACTACCTATTATCGGTAGTGGCGTTGTTTGTCGTTAATGGGGTTTGGCCATTTTTAATGCCAAAGACGTTGCCAGATTCATGGCGTGGCGGAAAACTGCGGGATGGACCCGCGCCAAGCGCGCGATGAGCTGGTCTGCTGGGGCGTTATAATACCGCCGCTTCGGGTGTTTGGCGACCGCCGCTTGGTAAAACACCTGGGCCAGATCTTCAGAGGTGGCACTCGACACCCCGACGAACCGGTCGAACAGTCCGGTGAACCCGGCAGTCAGGCGCTGATACGGGGAATCTGAGGCCAGATTGTCATGGGCGTTTTGCATCGCGATGGCTTCCCAGTTTGACGCGGTGCCGCCGGGTTCGATCACCACCGACCGCAACCCAAACTGGCGGATCTCTGAATCCAAGGTGTCTGACCACACGTTCAACGCGTGCTTGGAGACGTAATACCAGCCTCCTAGCGGCGAGTACATGTCCCCGCCAATCGAAGAATTGTTGATGATGCGGCCATACCCTTGCCGCCGCATCAACGGCAACACCAGCTGCGTCAAGTCCGCCGCCCCTAACAAATTGGTTTCCAGCTGCTTGCGGGCATTGGCCAGCGGGACTTCTTCCAACGGCCCGAACTCACCGTAGCCGGCGTTGTTCAACAACACATCCAGGCGCGACTGTTGGGTCAACGCCGCAGCAACAAAGTGTGAATTGCTGGCGTGATCGGTCACGTCCAGATGCAACGGGTGAATGTTGTCCCCTTCAGGAATCAGATGCTCCCGCCGCGCGCCGGCAAACACCTGCCAACCGTTGGCCGCAAACAGCGTCGTTGCCGCTTTGCCCATGCCACTCGACGCGCCAGTGATCAGGATCGTTTTTTGTCCCATAAGATTGCCTCCGTATTCAAGTTACTGTCAGTGTACCACGAGGCGGCCGGCTTGACCTGCAACTTACGGCGGAAAAAACGCCAAACAAAAACCCCAGACACAAAAGCGTCTGGGGTTTTCGCGGAAAACGACTAGTTGCCGCCGTTCTTCTTGATGATTTCTTCTTGGATGGACTTCGGGGTTGGTTCGTAGTGATCGAAGGTCATCGTGAAGGTCCCACGGCCTTGAGTTGCGGAACGCAAGGTCGTTGCGTAACCGAACATTTCAGCCAGCGGTACCATGGAGTTGATGACTTGGGCGTTACCACGTGCTTCCATGCCTTCGACACGGCCGCGACGAGCGGTGATCTGGCCCATAACATCGCCAAGGTAGTCTTCTGGGACAACGACTTCAACGTGCATGATCGGTTCGAGAATAACCGCACCGGCCTTGCTTGCAGCGTTCTTCAACGCCATGGAAGCCGCAACCTTGAAGGCTGCTTCAGAAGAATCGACTTCATGATAAGACCCATCATAGAGCTTAGCCTTAACGTCGATCAATGGGTAACCGGCGAGAACGCCGTTAGCCATTGCTTCCTTCAAGCCTTGTTCAACTGACGGGATGTATTCACGAGGAACGACCCCACCGACGATAGCGTCTTCGAATTCGAAGCCTTTACCTTCTTCGTTAGGGGTGAATTCAACCCAAACATCACCATATTGACCTTTACCACCAGACTGTCGAACAAACTTACCTTGAGCGCTAGCTTGCTTGGTGAAGGTTTCACGATAGGCAACTTGAGGGGCACCAACCTTGGCGCCGACCTTGAATTCACGCTTCATCCGGTCAACCATGATGTCCAAGTGCAATTCGCCCATGCCGGCGATCAGTGTTTCGCCAGTTTCAGGGTTGGTTTCAGCTTGGAACGTCGGGTCTTCTTCAGAAAGCTTCTGGATCGCAACATCAAGCTTGTCACGGTCTTCCTTAGAATCAGGTTCGATAGAAACCTGGATAACTGGATCAGGAATTTCCAGAGATTCGAGGATCAATGGGTGGTCAACGTCGGTCAAAGAATCACCAGTGGTGGTGTTCTTCAAGCCGATTGCAGCCGCGATATCACCGGAAAAGACTTCTGGGATTTCTTCACGGTGGTTAGAATGCATTTGCAGCAAACGACCAACACGTTCACGGTTGCCCTTGGAGGCGTTGAGCACGTAAGAACCAGCTTCAAGCGTCCCGGTGTAGACACGGATGAAGGTCAAACGACCAACGAACGGATCCGTTGCGATCTTGAAGGCCAAAGCAGCGAATGGCTTGTCGTCGCCGGCAGTCAATTCAACCGCTTCGTCGGTATCAGGATCGGTCGCGTTGTATGGCTTCACATCCAGTGGGGATGGGAGGTAATCAACAACGCCATCAAGCATCATCTGGACACCCTTGTTCTTGAAGGCAGAGCCCGCGAACACTGGGAAGAATTCCAATGCCAAGGTTGCTTTACGGATAGCAGCCTTGAGTTCTTCCTTGGTGATTTCTTCGCCTTCAAGATACTTGTCCATGATCTCGTCATCGACATCGGCAACCGCTTCGATCAAGTCAGCATGGGCTTGTTCGGCTTCTTCTTTGTATTCGTCAGGAATATCAACGACATCCCATTCGGAACCCAAAGCGTCTTCGTCGTACAAATCAGCCTTCATTTCGATCAAGTCGATGATGCCTTCGAAGTTGTCTTCGGCACCGATCGGCAGCTGCATTGCGTGGGCGTTAGCGCCCAAACGGTCATGCAACGTCTCAACGGAGTACTTGAAGTTGGCGCCGATCTTGTCCATCTTGTTGACGAACACGATCCGCGGAACGGAGTACGTGGAAGCCTGACGCCAAACGTTTTCAGTCTGAGGTTCAACCCCAGCCTGAGCGTCTAAGACGGTCACGGCACCATCAAGGACACGCAAGGAACGTTCAACTTCGATCGTGAAGTCAACGTGTCCTGGGGTATCGATGATGTTGACACGGTGATCCTTCCAGAAGGCGGTCGTCGCAGCAGACGTGATCGTGATCCCACGTTCTTGTTCCTGCGCCATCCAGTCCATCTGCGACGCGCCATCATGAGTTTCACCGATCTTATGGATCTTACCGGTGTAATACAAGATACGTTCGGTCGTCGTGGTCTTACCAGCATCGATGTGGGCCATGATCCCGATGTTACGGGTCCGGTCTAACGGAAATTCACGCTTGTTGGCCATGTGAAAATAGTTCTCCTCTCAAATTTTGGTTAAATGTCATCGAGCAATACCAGACATTGGTGACACCTGAGTTTGAAGCACACGCGGTGCTACCGCCGTGCAGTTCAAACAGCTTAGATGCCGCCAGCAATGCGCCTGGCACCACTCTGGGGATAAAACAATTGGCTACTATATGCCAAAAAGCGGATATAATAGCCAAACTGTCTTACCAACGATAATGTGCAAAGGCGCGGTTAGCGTCTGCCATCTTATGGGTGTCTTCACGCTTCTTAACAGCCGCACCGGTGTTGTTAGCCGCATCCATGATTTCGCGCGCAAGGCGTTCGTCCATGGTGTGTTCACCGCGAGCACGGGAGTATTGGGTGAGCCAGCGAAGGCCAAGCGTTGTCCGCCGTTCAGGACGAACTTCGATTGGCACTTGATAGTTAGAACCACCGATACGGCGAGCCTTAACTTCAAGCACTGGCATAACGTTCTTCATTGCTTCTTCGAAGACGTCGACAGGTTCGTTGCCAGTTTCCTTCTTAATGATATCAAATGCAGAATATAAAATCGTTTGCGCCTTACCGCGCTTACCGTCGATCATCAAATGGTTGATCAGGCGGGTAACCAGCTTAGAATTGTAAACTGGATCAGGTAAGACGTCACGCTTTGAAACAATACCTCTACGTGGCATGCTGATTGCCTCCTCTTAAAAGTCGTGGATTTTAGAAAATGTGAGCTGAATGCTCAACGAATTACTTCTTTTGCTTAGGGCGCTTAGCACCGTACTTGGAACGGCTCTGCATACGGCCGTCAACACCGGCTGTATCGAGGGTCCCACGGATGATGTGGTAACGTACCCCAGGCAAGTCCTTCACACGGCCCCCACGGATCAGCACAACACTATGTTCTTGCAGGTTGTGGCCGATACCAGGGATATAGGCTGTCACTTCGATCAAGTTGGACAGACGCACACGGGCATACTTACGCAAAGCAGAGTTAGGCTTCTTTGGTGTCATGGTGCCGACACGAGTAGCCACCCCACGTTTTTGCGGAGCTGGAGTGTTGGTAAGAGACTTCTTCTTGCTGTTATAGCCGAAGTTCAACGCAGGAGAGTTGGACTTGGTTACATGAGACTTGCGACCTTGACGCACCAATTGATTAATGGTAGGCATTACAAGGTTCCTCCTTTCGATTCTGGTTTGACTTTTCAAGTCCACACATCCAGGCGGTTCATTTTTAATCATAAAAAAATGGCCCACTGGACGGCGAAGCGGCGATTCACCAGTTCGCACGTTCAGGAAACCCGAATAACTGGAAAAAAGCACCTTTGATAGTATACTAAGAATTCCACACTGAAGTCAAGCTTTTATCTTGTCATTTGCGTATTTATTGACGACAAGAATCGAGGTGACTCCAGTTGCTCATCCTGTTTGATCTCGGCCTCGCGTATTGGGCGCTTAGCGACTGGCGCAAGCAATCCGTAGCCGCCTTGCCTTTTGACGGCTGGTGTCTGGTAATCATCGGCTACCAGCTGAGCACCGGCTGGCCTTGGTGGGCGCCACTCGGGTGGTGGCTTGCATTCAGCCTGTTGGCCCGTTGCGGTTGGCTTGGCACCGCTGATGCCTGGCTGATCGGCGTGTTTGCCAGCATCTTCCCGTTGCTTAGTTTGCTGTGGGTGCTGCTTGGCGCTTGTGGTACCGGTATTGTCCACGCCTTGGTGGCCCAACGCCGCCAACTGCCTTGGATCCCCCACCTCGCCTTTTCCGCCGTTGTCGTCCAGCTGTTGCTCTGAATGGATGCAAAAAAGCCTTGAGACAATGTCTCAAGGCTTTTTTACAATCTGATTATGCTTCTGGCTTAGGCGCATCCGAAGCCTTCATCTGCTTTTCGATGTCGGAGATGGAATAAACGTTTTCGGATACCGCGCCAACGGTTTTTGGTTCCATATGGCGGTAGGTGGCCATCCCAGTACCAGCTGGGATGATCTTCCCGATAATGACGTTTTCCTTCAAGCCGACCAACGGATCGACCTTGCCTCGAATCGACGCATCGGTGAGGACACGTGTGGTTTCCTGGAAGGAAGCCGCAGACAAGAAGGAGTTGGTTTCCAGACTGGCCTTGGTGATCCCAAGGAGCACTGGCCGGCCCGTTGCCGGAACCCCGCCAGAGATCAAGGTTTCCTTGTTACGGTCCTTGAACTCGGAGATATCAAGCAACGTCCCTGGCAAGATATCGGTATCGCCTGGATCCATGACCCGGATCTTACGCAACTGCTGACGAACCATCACTTCGATATGCTTGTCGGCAATTTCGATCCCCTGCATCCGGTAAACCTTCTGAATTTCAGACAATTGATAATTCTCGGTGCTCAGCGCATCTTGAATCTTGATCAAAGCCTTCGGGTCGATCGAACCGCCGGTCAGACGGCCGCCACGATCAACGTGGTCGCCTTCTGCAACCGCAACACTAGACGCATAAGGCACAGAGTAAGTCCGCGTGTCAGTCTTACCTTCAACGGTGATCTCACGGGTGTGTTCTGCAGGGTTTTCATCGATGGCGGTCACATAACCGTCAACTTCAGAAATCACTGCAGGGCCCTTAGGGTTACGAGCTTCCATGATTTCCTGAACACGAGGCAGCCCTTGCGTAATATCATCGCCGCCGGCAACACCGCCGGTATGGAAGTTACGCATGGTCAGCTGGGTACCAGGTTCGCCGATAGACTGCGCAGCAACGGTCCCGACAGCTTCACCAACTTCGACCTGTTCGCCGGTCGCCAAGTTACGGCCGTAGCACTTCTGGCAAACCCCATGACGGGTGTCACAAGTGAAGACAGAACGAATGGTGACACTTTGAACACCGGCGTCAACAATGGCTTGCGCCATGTCTTCATCCATCAAGGTGTCCTTCGGTACGATCACTTCATGCGTCTCAGGGTTCAAGACAGACTTCTGGGTGAAACGCCCAACAAGCCGATCATACAGTGGTTCGATCATTTCGTTACCTTCGCGGATTGCAGAAACCACGATCCCACGATCGGTGCCACAGTCTTCTTCACGAACGATGACGTCTTGCGCCACATCAACCAGACGACGGGTCAAGTACCCCGAATCAGCGGTCTTCAAGGCGGTATCGGTCATCCCTTTACGAGCCCCGTGAGTAGACATGAACATTTCCAAAACAGACAGGCCTTCACGGAAGTTCGACAGCACTGGCACTTCCATCATCCCACCGTTAGGAGCGGCCATTAAGCCACGCATCCCGGCAAGCTGGGTGAAGTTTGAGATGTTACCACGAGCCCCTGAATCACTCATCATAGAGATTGGGTTATTCGGGTCAAACGACTTGATCAGCTGTTGCTGAATCTCATCTTTGGCATCGTTCCAAATCGAAATCGTCCGATCATGGCGTTCTTGGTCGGTAATCAGCCCACGACGGAACTGCTTAGCAACCGTTGCGACCTTCTTATGGGCCTCATCAACGATGGCGCCTTTTTCTGGCAAGTTCGGCACGTCGGCAACCCCGACGGTCAAGCCGGAGTTGGTCGCCTGCGTGTAGCCCAAGGTCTTCATGTCATCCAGCAGATCAGAGGTCCGCTGCACCTTGTAAGTCTTGAAGACTTCCGCAATGATATCAGACAAGAAGCCCTTCTTGAACGGCAGGATCAACGGTGCGTCGGCAAGGTAAGCATGGATATCTTCACCAGCGTCCATGAAGTACTTATCCGGTACGCCGTTGACGATGTTGTCTTGTGTCGGCTCGTTCAAGAATGGCAATTCGTGTGGCAGGATCTCGTTAAAGATCACCTTACCCACGCTGGTCACCATGATCTTGTTACGTTGGTCATCGCTGAACGGCTTGTTAGGCATCGAGTTGACAGCCAACCCGATTCGGCTGTGCAAGTGCACGTAACCGTTTTGCAAGGCCATCAAGACTTCGTTGGCATCTTTGAAGATCATGCCTTCGCCTTCGCGGCCTTTTTGTTCCATCGTCAGGTAGTAGTTCCCCAAAACGATATCCTGAGAAGGCGTTACGATAGGCTTACCATCTTTAGGGGCCAAGATATGGTGCGCCGCCAGCATCAGCAGACGTGCTTCAGCTTGAGCTTCATCAGATAACGGCACATGGATCGCCATCTGGTCCCCGTCGAAGTCAGCGTTATAGGCTTCACACACGATTGGGTGCAGACGCATCGCTTTACCATCGACCAAGACTGGTTCAAACGCCTGGATCCCCAGACGATGCAAGGTAGGTGCGCGGTTCAGCAGAACCGGACGTTCCTTGATCACGTCTTCGAGGACATCCCAGATGTCATCGTCTTCGCGATCGATCTTACGACGGGCGTTCTTGATGTTGCTTGCCATGTCACGGGCAACTAATTCCCGCATCACGAATGGCTTGAACAGCTCCAACGCCATCTGACGAGGCAACCCACATTGATAGAACTTCAATGTTGGGCCAACGTCGATAACGGAACGACCAGAGTAGTCAACACGCTTACCCAGCAAGTTCTGACGGAAACGTCCTTGCTTACCTTTCAGCATGTGCGACAGACTCTTCAATGGCCGGTTCCCCGGACCAGTGACCGGACGGCCACGACGGCCGTTATCGATCAAAGCGTCAACGGCTTCTTGGAGCATCCGCTTTTCGTTTTGCACGATAATGTTAGGCGCGTTCAAGTCGAGCAGGCGCTTGAGCCGGTTGTTACGGTTGATCACCCGGCGGTACAGATCGTTCAAGTCGGAAGTGGCAAAACGGCCACCTTCCAACTGAACCATTGGCCGCAGATCTGGCGGGATGACAGGAATGGCATCCATGACCATCCAAGCCGGATCGTTACCGGATTCCAAGAAGGCATCCAAGATGTCCAAACGACGGATCGCACGGGTCCGCTTTTGGCCTTGGGCGGACTTCAAATCTTCCTTGAGTTCCGCAACTTCTTGCGGCAAGTCGACTTGGCGCAAGAGTTCCTTGACCGCTTCCGCGCCCATCTTGGCGTTGAAGCCCATGCCGTATTCGTCACGCTTGTCGCGATATTCCCGCTCGGTCAGCAGTTGCTTGCGTTCCAAGGCGGTATCGCCTGGATCGATCACAACGTAGCTGGCGAAGTAGATCACTTCTTCAAGCGCACGTGGGGACATGTCGAGCACCAACCCCATGCGGGATGGGATACCCTTGAAATACCAAATATGCGTTACTGGGGCAGCCAATTCGATGTGTCCCATACGTTCGCGACGTACCTTGGAACGCGTCACTTCAACGCCACAGCGATCGCAGACGATCCCCTTATAGCGAATCCGCTTGTACTTCCCACAGGCACATTCCCAGTCTTTGGTCGGTCCGAAGATGCGTTCATCGAAAAGCCCGTCTCGCTCTGGCTTCAAGGTCCGGTAGTTGATGGTCTCGGGTTTTTTGACTTCCCCATAAGACCAAGAACGGATCTTGTCCGGCGAGGCTAAGCCGATTTGCATACTTTCAAACTTGTTGACATCAATCAAAGGGCTAACCTCCTATTTGTTATCGTCGCTAGATTGATCTGCGGCGGCTTGCGCAGCGGCTTCTTTAGCCTTTTTCTCTTCTTGTTCCTTGGCAAACTTCGCTAAGGCATCGACGGAAACAACATCGTCGTCTTCGTCATCCATGTCGCGCAGTTCAATTTCTTGCTTGTCTTGATCCAAGACCTTCATGTCCAGACCCAAGGCTTGCAATTCCTTGACTAACACGCGGAAGGATTCTGGTACCCCAGGCTTTGGAATCGGTTCGCCCTTGACGATGGCTTCATAGGTCTTGACCCGGCCAACCACGTCATCTGACTTGTAGGTCAGAATTTCTTGGAGGGTATAAGCGGCCCCATAAGCTTCCAAGGCCCAAACTTCCATTTCCCCGAAACGCTGGCCACCAAACTGAGCTTTACCACCCAGTGGCTGTTGCGTAACCAACGAGTAAGGGCCGATGGAACGGGCATGGATCTTATCGTCGACCATGTGCGCGAGTTTCATGTAGTACATGACCCCGACAGACACCCGATTTTCAAACGGTTCCCCAGTACGGCCGTCATAAAGAATGGACTTACCATCGCTGGCCATGCCACCTTCTTTGACCGTGGCCCAGAGATCTTCATCATTGGCCCCATCAAAGACTGGTGTGGCCACATGGATCCCCAAGTTACGAGCAGCCATGCCCAAGTGTAATTCAAGCACCTGGCCAATGTTCATACGAGATGGCACACCCATTGGCGACAGCAAAATGTCGACTGGCGTCCCATCTGGCAAGTAAGGCATGTCTTCTTCAGGCACAACGATGGAGACAGTCCCTTTGTTCCCGTGACGGCCGGCCATCTTATCACCAACTTGAATCTTACGCTTCTGGGTGATGTAGACCCGGACCATCATGTTAACGCCAGGAGACAACTCGTCGCCTGCTTCACGGGTGAAAATGCGGACATCTTGGATGATGCCGCCGCCACCATGAGGAACCTTCAGCGAGGTATCCCGGACTTCACGCGCCTTTTCACCGAAGATAGCATGTAAGAGCCGTTCTTCAGCACTCAGCTCGGTCACCCCTTTAGGCGTCACCTTACCGACTAAGATGTCACCATCACGAACTTCAGCACCGATGCGGATGATCCCGAATTCATCGAGGTCTTTGAGCGCTTCTTCACCGACGTTAGGAATTTCACGGGTGATTTCTTCAGGGCCGAGCTTGGTATCACGCGCTTCAGATTCGTACTCTTCAATATGAATTGAAGTATACGCATCTTCACGAACCAGCTTTTCAGACAGCACGATCGCGTCTTCGTAGTTGTACATGTTCCAAGTCATGAAGGCGATGATTGGGTTTTGCCCTAAAGCAAGTTCCCCATTTTCCATCGCTGGACCGTCAGCAATGATCTCGTCTGCATCAACGTGATCATGCAAGCGAACGATCGGACGCTGGTTGTAGTTCTTGCCGGCGTTAGACCGACGGAACTTCATCAACGCATACTTATCGAGCGCACCATCTTGGCGACGAATGCGGATCTCCTTGGCATCAACGAATTCAACTGTCCCAGCATGCTTAGCCAGAACCGCGATCCCAGAGTCATGCGCTGCCTTGTATTCCATCCCGGTCCCCACTAATGGGGCATGAGGATTGACCAACGGCACCGCCTGACGCTGCATGTTCGCACCCATCAAGGCACGGTTGGAGTCATCGTTTTCCAAGAAAGGAATGCAGGCCGTCGCTACGGCAACAACTTGCTTAGGCGAAACGTCCATGTAATCGACATGTTCAGCGGTGGTTTCGATGTTATCATCTTTAGAACGCGCCAAGATCGTCGCGTCAGCAAAAGAACCGTCGTCGTTCAGCTTGGTGTTCGCCTGCGCCACAACGTAGTTATCTTCTTCATCGGCAGTCAGGTAGTCGATCTTGTCGGTAACTTTATGATCTTCCCATGAAACACGCCGGTATGGCGTTTCGATAAAGCCATAAGGGTTCACGACCGCATACGAAGCCAGACTGTTGATCAGCCCGATGTTTGGCCCTTCAGGCGTTTCGATCGGGCACATCCGGCCATAATGGGTGTAGTGAACGTCACGGACTTCATAACCCGCACGATCACGCGTCAAACCACCAGGGCCAAGGGCAGATAAACGACGCTTATGGGTCAATTCGCCCAACGGGTTGGTCTGGTCCATGAACTGAGACAGCTGAGAACTACCAAAGAATTCCTTGATCGAAGCAACCACAGGCCGGATATTGATCAATTGTTGGGGTGTGATCGTGGTGGTGTCTTGGATCGACATCCGCTCACGAACCACACGTTCCATCCGGGATAACCCGATGCGGAATTGGTTCTGCAACAATTCACCGACAGAACGGATCCGACGATTGCCCAAATGGTCGATATCATCGGTAGAGCCGATGCCTTCTTGCAGGTTCAAGAAGTAGTTCATCGAAGCGATGATGTCGGCTGGAATCAGGTGCTTGACCTTCTTGTCAATATGGCCGTTGCCGATCATGTTGACAACTTTTTCTGGGTTGTTTTCGGAATAGACCTTGATCACTTGGATCGTCATCGGATCGGTGACGACACCTTGATCACTTGGTTGATACGTCACGGTCTTGAAGTCATCCTTGTCGAGGTATTCGCCCAAGGTGTCCATCACGTGACGGTCGATCTTGGTATCCTTGGCAACGATCACTTCACCGGTTTCCGGATCAGCGAGGGTTTCAGCCAAGGTGCGACCCAGCAAGCGGGTCTTCAGGTTCAGCTTCTTGTTGACCTTGTAGCGGCCAACGTTAGCCAGGTCGTAGCGCTTTGGATCGAAGAAACGCGCATACAACAGTGACCGAGACGAGTCAGCCGTCTTCGGTTCACCAGGACGTAGACGTTCATAGATGTCCTTCAAGGCTTCGTCGGTACGAGAATCCTCCGGCGTCTTGTGGACATCTTTTTCAAGCGTCAGCATCAAGGAATCGGAATCACCAAACATCTCGATGATGTCGGAATCGGAGCCAAACCCTAACGCCCGAACCAATTCGGTCATCGGGATCTTACGGGTCCGATCGATCCGCACATAGGAAATATCCTTAGCGTCGGTTTCGTATTCCAACCATGCCCCACGGTTAGGGATAACGGTCGTTCCCCAAGTCTCGCGAGAGTTCTTATCAATATCTGAATTGTAGTAAACACCAGGAGAACGAACTAACTGTGAAACGATAACCCGTTCTGCGCCGTTAATAATGAATGTCCCTTGATCAGTCATCAACGGGAAGTCGCCGAAGAAGACATCTTGCGACTTGATTTCGCCAGTTTCATGGTTGGTCAAGCGTAAGGTGACATGCAACGGTGCTGAGTAGTTGGCGTCGTGTTGGCGCGCCTCTTCAACCGTATACTTCGGTTCCAAGAGTTGGTAATCAACGTATTCCAAAGACAAGTTGCCTTGGAAGTCTTCGATCGGCATGATGTCGTCGAACATTTCCTTGAGGCCCTCGTCTAAAAACCATTGATATGAGTTGGATTGAATCTCGATCAAGTTAGGAAGATCGAGCACTTCTTTGATGCGGGAATAGGAACGGCGTGTTCGATGCTTACCGTAATTCACTAAATGTCCTGCCAAGTTGTTCACCTCTCATTAGATTTTCCGGTCGTCATCTGAGTAAATTTAATGTAAAAAAGATTAAATTTACGTTACATCAGCCGATACGAACCACATTTGGGCAAACAAAAACCCAAAAGCATGGGAGCTGGCTAGTTCCCACCGCCTTGGGTTCAATATGCGCGTCAGCGGACAATAGATCGCCAACACATGTGGTACGCACCGAAATGCAATTGCATTAAGAATACACGCTTATCGCATCAAAGTCAAGCGGCCACCGATCTGCTAGCCACACAAAAAGATGAGCCGCATAACGCGACTCATCTTCGCTAAACTCATGCCTTTACCGGTTCTTTAGGCGCCTCGGTAGGCTTCACCTTGAACGTCAGTTTGCCTTGCTTGGCGCCGATGGTGATCAGATCACCGGACTTAGCCTCTCCTGTTAATAACAGTTCAGACAGCTGATCTTCAACATCACGCTGGAGTGCCCGGCGGATCGGCCGTGCGCCGTATTCAGGATCGAACCCGGCTTTGGCGACCGTATCGATTGCAGCTGGCGTGATCTTGACGCGAATGTCTTGATCTGCCAAGCGGTGCAAGACCGTCTTGGCCATGATCTTGACGATTTCGTGCAACTCTTCCTTGCCTAATGAGTGGAAGACCACCGTCTCATCGATCCGGTTGAGGAATTCTGGCCGGAACGCCCGCTTGAGTTCTTCAAGCATCCGTGATTGCATGACCTTGAAGTCTTGGCCCGGTGCCTTAGCCCCAAAACCGACCTTCTTGTCATCGCGCAAGGCCGTGGCCCCGATGTTGGACGTCATGATGACGATTGTGTTGCGGAAGTCTACCCGCCGGCCCTTGGCATCAGTCAAGTAACCGTCATCGAGGACCTGCAACAGAATATTGAAGACATCTGGATGGGCTTTTTCCACTTCATCCAGAAGCACAACAGAGTATGGCTTGTTGCGCACTTTTTCGGTCAACTGGCCACCTTCATCATAGCCAATATAGCCTGGCGCTGCCCCAATCAGCCGACTCGTCGAGATCTTCTCCATATATTCGGACATATCGACACGAATCATCGCGTCTTCACTGCCAAACATTGCCTCTGCCAGCGCCTTGGCTAGCTCGGTCTTGCCGACCCCGGTAGGGCCAAGGAACATGAACGAACCGATCGGCCGGGTTGGATCTTTCAAGCCGCTCCGGGCCCGCCGGATAGCCCGTGCCACAGCACTAACGGCTTCGTCTTGGCCGACGACCCGTTCGTGCAAGACCTTCTCCAAGTTAACTAAGCGCTCGGATTCCTTCTTTTGTAACTGTGTGACAGGGACCCCGGTCCATTGCGCGACAACCTCTGCGACATCTTCGCCGGTCACCTGCACATCTTTGCGCACGCCGTTTTCGTCGGCATCGTCTGGCATCGCGTCGACCTTATCCCGCAATTTTTGTTCTTTCTCACGAATCTCTGCTGCCGCTTCGAAGTCTTGATGCAAGATTGCATCTTCCTTCTCCTTGACGGTGTCTTCCAGCTTTTCTGCAAGCTTATCGGCCTTGGTTGGCTTGTCTGCTTCATCCAGACGCACCTTGGCGGCAGACTCATCCATCAAGTCGATTGCCTTGTCTGGTAAGAAACGCGTGGTGATATAGCGTGAAGACAAGACTACGGCTTCATGCAACGCATCATCGGTGATCGTAACGCCGTGATGCGCTTCATAGCGGCCACGCAAGCCGTGAAGGATCTGTTCAGCTTCGTCTTCGGTAGGCTCAGCGATCGTGATGGTTGCAAACCGCCGCTCGAGCGCGGCATCTTTTTCGATATACTTTTGGTATTCGTCAAGCGTCGTGGCGCCAATCATTTGCAGTTCGCCACGAGCCAGTGCAGGCTTCAAAATGTTGGAGGCATCGATCGCCCCTTCAGCACCACCAGCGCCGATCAAGGTGTGCAATTCGTCGATGAACAAGATCACGTTGCCATCTTGATAGATCTCATCGATGATCTTCTTCAGTCTGTCCTCAAATTCACCACGATACTTGGTGCCGGCAACCAGTGATCCCATGTCGAGCATCATCAGCCGCTTGTGGCGCATATCTGCTGGCACGCTACCGGCCACGATCTTCTCAGCAAAGCCTTCGGCGATGGCAGTTTTACCAACCCCAGGTTCACCGATCAAAACAGGATTGTTCTTGGTCCGCCGGGCAAGAATCTGCACAAGGCGCCGGACTTCCTTGTCCCGACCAACCACTGGATCCATCTTATTTTCACGTGCCAATTGGGTCAGATCACGTGCCAAGTTGTCCAAAGTTGGGGTGCCTTGTGACTGCGGCCGTTGCTTGGCCCGTGCAGCCGCCCGCGGCTTCGCGCTTGCATCGGAGATTCCCATCTTCTTGAGCACCATCTGCCGGGTTTTAGATAGGCTGAGATCTAGGTTTTGCAGAATCCGCGCCGCCAAGATGTCATCTTCACGCAACAAGCCTAACAGAATGTGTTCGGTTCCGATCTTCAACGCGCCGAGCCGCTTAGCCTCGTCACCGGCAAAAGTTAAGATCTCTTTGCCTTTCGGTGAGTACGGCAAATAAGTGTCCGCATTCTTCGCATTCGTATCGACCGTGCCGTAACCGGTGAAGCGTTCGATTTCATCATGAACGTCTTCTTCGGAAACAGACAGCTGACGCAATGTCTTCCCAGCGATCCCATCTTGTTCCATGACCAAGGCCATCAACAGATGTTCGGTCCCCACAGCATGGTGGTGGAAATACTTCGCCTGCTCCTGCGCGATCATCAATACGTTTTTCGCCGATGGCGTAAACAGATTGTCCATAAGCACATTCCTCTTTTCATCACGCTATCCCTTTTCCCTTAAAAAAGGAATAGCGCGTAAACTCAGTAACCAATTCTATCTTTCATACTGCAAACTCTGTAAGAATGCAAGCAACAATCGCGCCCGCAATCGCTCCTCGGTATCCCGATCACCGACATTGAGGGTCTGGTGGCTCAACACATTCAACATCATATTACCGGCTTGTTGTTCGACCAGCCCTTCAGTGTACAGCTTTCGAATCATTGAGCGTGCGTCGACTTCGCGTACGCGATGCGGCATCTGGGCGATCATCCAAGTCACCAAGTCACAGTCCGAACGCATCTTCACCTTGACGATGCGAATATACCCACCACCGCCACGCTTGCTTTCAACAACATAGCCGCGTTCAGGCGTAAAGCGCGTCTTGATCACATAATTGATCTGTGACGGAACACAATCAAAGCGTTCAGCGACTGCGGCACGTCTGATCTCGACTTCTTCTTCTGCTTCCAGTAGCGCCTTAAGGTAGCGCTCGATCACATCCGTTACATTTTGGCTTGCCATCACGTCCCACCTTTTTCACTTTGACTAATGTTGACTTTAATTATACGCAAAAAAAATAAAAAAGCCACTGTCGGATGACAATGACTTCAATATCGGGAAAACGGGATTCGAACCCACGACCTCTGCGTCCCGAACGCAGCGCTCTACCAAGCTGAGCTATTTCCCGATTAAGCGGAAGACGAGATTCGAACTCGCGACCCCCACCATGGCAAGGTGATGTTCTACCACTGAACTACTTCCGCATTATATTCGGTTATGTCCTCATGGACGATGCACCCAGTAGGAGTCGAACCTACAACCTTCTGATTCGTAGTCAGACACTCTATCCAATTGCGCTATGGGTGCATATCATCATGCCGAGAGTCGGGTTCGAACCGACACGGTTATCACTAACCGCAGGATTTTAAGTCCTGTGCGTCTACCAGTTTCGCCATCCCGGCATAAATGAAAAGCGGAAGACGAGATTCGAACTCGCGACCCCCACCATGGCAAGGTGATGTTCTACCACTGAACTACTTCCGCATGAATATTTAATTAATGCCGACTAGAGGATTCGAACCTCCGACCCTCTGTTTACAAGACAGATGCTCTGCCAACTGAGCTAAGTCGGCAAGATGCGGGTGAAGGGACTCGAACCCCCACGGTAAAAACCACTAGAACCTAAATCTAGCGCGTCTGCCAGTTCCGCCACACCCGCAGATCTTTTTTAGTACTAATGGAAAAATGAGCCGTGACAGGCTCGAACTGTCGACCCTCTGATTAAAAGTCAGATGCTCTACCAACTGAGCTAACGGCTCAACTTAGGATCAAAGATCCAATGGAGGATACAGGGCTCGAACCTGTGACCCTCTGCTTGTAAGGCAGACGCTCTCCCAACTGAGCTAATCCTCCATAATATAACAGCGTGGCGGCTTCCTACCCTCGCAGGCAGTCACCCACCAACTACTCTCGGCGTAGAGAAGCTTAACTTCTGTGTTCGGCATGGGAACAGGTGTATCCTTCTCGCCATCGCCACCACACTGTATTT